>JBBPYG010000023.1:0-7994 GCA_038200085.1 Candidatus Limnocylindria bacterium
ACGCTCGACGGCCTGGAAGAGCTTGGCGCGGGAGCGCTCCTGCAGGCAGAGGTCGGCGGGGCGGCCCTCGTGGTGTGCCGCGTCGGCTCAGAGATCTACGCGTACCGCGAGACATGTCCAGGCTGCGGCGGGCGCCTCGCTGACGCCACCCTGGAGGCATCGGCGATCGTCTGCGCCTCGTGCGCGCGGCGCTTCGACGTGTCGCGCGCGGGCCGGTGCCTAGACGATGACCGCTTCCAGCTCGAGCCCCTTCCGCTCCTGGCCGACGGCCCGGGGCGCGCGCGCGTCGCCGTACCCGCCATGGCCTGAGGCGTGGATGACCGCCGGCGCCCCGGGGTCCTCGCGGGTATCCGCCGCCTGGTCCCGCCACGGGAGGAGGGCGAGAAATGCGACCTCTGCGCCGATCCCATAGCAGATCGCCACCGCCACCTGTACGAGCCGGCGACCCGCCAGATCGCGTGCAGCTGCGCGGGCTGCGCGGTGCTCTTCCCGGCTCACGCCGCCGGCAGGTACCGGCTGGTGCCCGACCGCGTCGTTCTCCTTCCTGAGTTCGAGCTCGCCGATGAGTTGTGGAACGAGCTGCTGATCCCCGTGAACATGGCGTTCTTCCAGAAGAGCAGCGTCGCGGGGCGGGCGGTGGCGTTCTATCCCGGTGCCGCCGGTGCCATCGAGTCGCAGCTGCCGCTCGAGGCGTGGGAGCGCATCGTGGCCACCGACCTCGCGCTTGCGGGTCTCGATACCGACGTCGAGGCGCTGCTCGCGAACCGCACGGGGCCGATCCACGAGTACTACATCGTCCCCATCGACGAGTGCTACCGCCTCGCGGGCCTCATCCGCGCGCGCTGGCGGGGATTTTCGGGCGGGACCGAGGTGTGGAAGGAGATCACCGCGTTCTTCGACGGCCTTCGGGTGCGCGCGGCCAAGGCGGGGTCGCATGCCTGAGCTCAGTTTCGCCGTCGACGGAGCGACCGCGGCTCCGTACGCCGCCGTGCCCACCCTCGCGTTCAAGGTGCGGATCACGAACGCGACCGACGAGCCGGTCGAGGCTGTGTCCCTCCAGTGCCAGATCCGGATCGAGGCGTCCAGGCGGACGTATGGCGCCGAGGAGAAGCGCGACCTGGCCGACCTCTTCGGCTCCCCCGAGCGCTTCCGCGAGACCGTGCGCAGCTTCCTCTGGACGCACGCCGCCACGCAGGTGCGCGGCTTCACCGGTCGCACGACCGTCGACCTGCCGGTCGCGTGCACCTTCGACTTCGAGGTCATCTCGACGAAGTATCTCCACGCCCTCGAAACAGGAGACGTGCCGCTCCTCCTGCTGTTCAGCGGCACGGTCTTCTTCCGCAATGACGAGGGTGCGTTGCAGGTCGCGCAGATCTCTTGGGACAGCGAGGTCTCGTACCGCATGCCGATCGAGGCGTGGCAGGACGTGATGCGGATGTACTACCCGAACTCGGCGTGGCTTTACCTGCAGCGCGAGGCCTTCGAACGGCTGTACCGGTTCAAGGTCGAGAACGGCATCCCGACGTGGGAGCGCGTCATCGAGCGACTGCTGCCAGACCCCATGGCCGCGCCGCAGGTGCCCGGTCGCACGGGGGAGCCGACGCGCGCATGACGAACAGCATCGTCGATGCGATCGCGAAGGCGATCCTCTACGAGGGCTACCTCCTGTATCCGTATCGCGGATCGGCGGTGAAGAACCAGCGGCGCTGGACCTTCGGCGGCGTGCATCCCCGCGCCTACAGCGAGACACAAAGCGGCAACGACCGTTGGGTGAGCCAGACGCAGTGCCTGGTCGAAGGGACCGACGCCACGCGGCTCGACGTGAGCGTGCGATTCCTCCACCTGGTCGAGCGCGGGGTGGCCGAGCTCCAGCCGCACGCCCGCGAGCTCACGTCCGAGGCTGAAAGTGAGCTGCGGCCGGTACAGACGCTCCGCGTCGATGGCACCCTGCACCGCGGCTGGCAGGAAGCGGTCGAGCGGACAGTCAGCGTTCCGACGGCGACACTCGGGGACCTCGCCGCCGTGGCCGTGACATCGCCGATCGCCATCGAGGCCGGGCGGGCGCTCGAACCCGTGCGAACGGAGAGCGGCGACATCGCGGGCGCGATCACGCGTTCGTGGGCAAAGATCGCAGGCGCGGTCGAGCTCTCGGCTGAGCCTGCCGAACCCGGCGCGTTCCGCGTCACGCTGCGGGTGTTCAACACGACGCCGCTGGACGACCCGGACGATCCATCCGACCGGGAAGAGGAGCGTGGAGCGGGTTCCCCGCGACGAGCGAGCACCGCCGGCCGGTCACGCGCGACACCACGGGATCCATCGGACCGCGACGTCGCGCTCCGTCACACCCTGGCCTCGACGCATGCGCTGTTCACGGTCCAGGGCGGCGCCTTCGTCTCGCTTACCGACCCGCCCGAGCCGTTCCGGAAGCTCGCGGCGACGTGCGCCAACCAGGGTGTATGGCCCGTACTCGTCGGCGAGGAGGGGCGCCGCGACACGCTGCTGGCGTCGCCGATCATCCTCGAGGACTACCCGCGGGTCGCGCAGGAGAGCCCGGGAGACCTCTTCGACTCGGCCGAGATCGACGAGATCCTCTCGCTGCGCATCTTGACGCTGACGGACGCGGAGAAGGCGGAGATCGTCGACGAGCGCGCTCGGCAGGTGCTCGAGCGAACAGAGGCGCTCGATGCAGAGCAGTTCATGAAACTGCATGGGACCATGCGGAACATGCGGGTGGACACCGGGGATGACTGACGAGGCGCCGTGGAGCGCCCTCGAGGGCGCGAAGCTCGAAAGCGTGCGCGTCGACGGCGTCGACCTGCGTCAGGGCGACGCGGTGAAGCTATGTCCCACCGGGCGCAACTCCGACATCATGGATCTGGCGCTCGTCGGAAAGACCGGCATCATCGAGTCGATCGAACAGAGCTTCGACGAGGAGGTGTACCTGGCGATCGTGCTCGACGACGACCCCGGCCGCGACCTTGGGTACGCGCGTCAGCCCGGGCACCGCTTCTTCTTCCGACCGTCGGAGGTCGAACCTGTGCGCGCGGGCGAAGGCCCGTGACCGATCCAAGGCGGGTGCTCGTCGCCGGGGTCGGCAACGTATTCCTCGGCGACGACGGCTTCGGCGTGGAGGTGCTTCGGCGGATGGAAGGCCGCGCCTATCCGGTTGGGGTCGACGTGGTCGACTTCGGCATCCGCGGCTTCGACTTGGCGTACGCGTTGCTCGAGGACTACGACGCGGCGATCCTCGTCGACGCTGTTCCTCGGCGAGGCGAGCCGGGAACGCTCTACATGATGGAGATCGAGCGCCGGCACTGGCAGGCGGCCTCCGACGGCGAGTCCGCTCCGCTCGAGGGGCACTCGATGGATCCCGGCCGCGTGCTTCGGCTCGTGCAGCGCCTCGGGGGTGAGCCGCCGCGGCTCTTCCTGGTGGCCTGCGAACCCCTGAGCCTCGACCCCGATGGCACCGGCGTCATGGGCCTCACCGAGCCCGTGGCTGCATCGATCGCCGGCGCCGTCCACATGATCGAATCGCTCCTGCGCGAGATCCTCTCGGGCACCAGCGTGGCTGAACGCGTCCCAAGCATGGCGCACGAAGCGTGAAAATGAAGGAGGAACGATCCAATGAAGCTCGGATTCGTCGGCATCGCGGTGTTGGGAGTTGTCGTCGCACTGTTCGCGATGAACATGGGAGACCTCGCGCGCTACATGAAGATGCGGAACATGTGACGGATCTCGAGGGAGGCCGCGTCAGTGCATGAGCAGGCCATTTGCCAGAGCGTGCTCGACGTCGTGCTCGAGGCCGCCGCCGAGCGCCCCGTCAGCCGCGTGCGCGTACGCGTCGGCGGCGGCCTGAACGTCAGCACGGAGAGCTTCGCGCAGTGGTTCGATATGCTCGCCGCCGACACGGCGGCGGCCGGCGCGATCGTGGACCAGCGGATCACCGGTGACAACGAGCTCGCGGTCGAGGAGATATCGCTCGGCGACGGCGAGGTGCTCCGCAACCCGGCGTTCGTGCGCACCGGCGAGGAGGAATAGGCGATGTGCGTGGGAGTGCCCGGGAAGGTCCTGGACATCGACGCGAGCGGCGAGGTGGCGCGGGTACACGTGGCGGGCATCGATCGCCGAGTCATGCTGTCGCTGTTCGAGGGCGACGAGCGTCCGGTCGTCGGCGACTACGTGCTCGTGTACACCGGGATGGCGCTGGCGAAGATCGACGAGGCCGAGGCGCAGAGCCTGCAGCGCATGCTCGACGGGGACGCCGACGCATATGACGAATATTCCACGTCGCTCATGGAGATTCATGAGGAGGAGCGAACGTGACCCTCGCCGTCGAACGGGGACTGTCCGGCACCACGCGCTTCATCCGCTACGCGTTCATGCCGAACCGTCTGCGGTACTGCGGCGGCGACGACAACCGGACGATCCTCGAGTACGCGGTGGAGGACGTACGCGAGCCGCCGCTCGTCCCGATGCTGCGCAAGTTCACCGGCGCGTACCCGTACCTCGCGCTTATCGCGCGGGGCAACGGTATCGCCGATCCCTTCGACGAGCGCGTGGTCGAGGCGTACTGGATCGGCAACGAGCTGCTCGACCGCGTGGAGGCGCGCCAGCTGTACGACCACCTCCGCGAGCGCTACGCGAAGGAGCTGAGCGCCAAGACGCTGGACCGCGTCGCCGGCAAGGCTCCGGCAGGAGCGCGGCCGCACCACAGCTTCCACGTGTTCGACGTCTGGCGGCACAGCGCGCGCGTCTCCGGAGAGGTGCTCGCCACGCTCGATTCGTGCCGCATCAGCTGGGGCACCGTCCGCTCCGTCGAGGCCGGCGAGCTCGTCGTGGAGCGGCGGCCGCTCGTCCTTCGCGGCGGTCTCCTCGTGCTCGACGAGCCGCGGACCGAGCGCGTCACGCGCCTGATCGAGGGGAAGGGGTTCGCGACGGCCGCGCAGCCCGGCGACGTGGTCTCCCTGCACTGGGGCTGGGTATGCGAGGTCCTCGAGCCGCGGCAGGCGACGGCGCTCGAGCGGTACACGCTGCACCACCTGCGCCTCGCCAACCAGACCGTCTAGAGGACCACGTGTGCTGACGCGCCGCGCGTTCCTCGCCGCGGCCGGCGCGACTGCGGCCGCGTGCCTCGCGCCCGCCCCGGGAGCGTCGACGCAGGCCGCATCCACACGCGATCGCCTGCTGCTCTCATGGTGGAGCGACACCGGCAACCCCTCGCCGTTCACGTTCAGCGCGGTCGGCCCCGGAGGCATCGCCAAGGTGATGCTCGTATTCGACACGCTGACCTGGAAGGACGCGCGCGGGATCATCCCCTGGCTCGCGGAGAGCTGGACGGCGAGCGACGACGGGGCCTCGTACACGATGCGGCTGCGTCCGAACGTGACATTTCACGACGGCACCGCTCTGACGGCGCGCGATGTGGCGTTCACGTTCGCCGAGTTCGCGCGCTTCCCGTTCAAGTGGACCTCGACGGCGATCGTGTCGGCCGTCGACGTCGTGGACGAGCGAACGGCCCGGATCCGGCTGCGATCGCCGTTCGCTCCGTTCCTCGAGGACGTCGCCGGCGCCGTGCCGATCCTGCCTGAACACGTTTGGACGTCTGTCGCGGATCCGCTGCACTTCTTCGAGCCCGCATCCATGGTCGGCACTGGCCCGTACCAGCTGGTCTCTCACGACGAGAGCAAGGGCGAGTACCTTTTCAAGGCCCGCGACGATCACTTCGGGGGGAAGCCGCTGGTCCGCGACCTCGCGTATGTCCTGATCCCTCCGGCCCAACGGACACTCGCGCTCCAGGGGCACGCCGCCGACACGTTCCTGTCGACCGAGTACGACGTCGTGCCGGCGTTCGCGAACGGCGACCCGTACCGCGTCTTCACGACGCCGCCGCAGTCCATGGTCCGGCTCATCTTCAACGTCGACCGGCCCCCGTTCACTGACGTGCGCGTGCGGCAGGCGATCGCATACGCGCTCGATCGCGCGGACCTCGCGCAGCGCGTCACCCGCGCGCCCGACGTCGTAGTCGGCAGCGCGGGCGTGATCCCGCCGGAGAGCCCGTGGTACGCGTCGGGGCTGCGGTCATATGCCGTCGATCCTTCGCGGGCCGCCTCGCTCCTCGATGCCGCGGGACTGCGCGACCGAGACGGCGATGGCCTTCGCGAGCTCGCCGACGGCTCGCCGCTGGTGCTCGACCTGCTCGCCGACCCCGCCGCCCCCGACGCGCCGCTGATCATCGGCCAGCTGCGCGCGAGCGGCCTCGCGGCGCGGCTCGTTCCGGGGGACGCGAAGACCCGCACCGACCTCCAACAGAAGCGGCAGTTCACGCTCGCGCTGGCGTCGCACATCGGCGTCGGCGGCGACCCCGACTTCCTTCGCCGGTGGTTCGCCGGTGAGGCGACGAACGCGTTCGAGGCGGGCAACGCCCTGCACAGCGCGGAGTTCGATGCGCTCGCCTCCGCGCAGGTGCGCGAGCTGGACGTGAACAAACGCCGCGACCTGGTGGCGGGAATGCAACGCGTCCTCGCCGAGGAGCTGCCGACGCTGACGCTGTACCACCGCCGCTTCTACTTCGTGTACGACGCATCGCGCTGGGATCGGTGGTCGAACACGGCCGGCGGCATCATGAACGGCATCCCGCTCTTGGAGAACAAGCTCAACTTCCTGCGGCGATGACCGCGCTCCGCACGTTGGCGCGCACGGTCGTCCTGCTCGCGCTGCTGGTGGTCGTGAACTTCCTGCTGCCCCGCGCGCTACCCGGCGACCCTCTGTCCGTCGCGGTCGGCGGTGGCGGTGAGGACGTTCCGCTGCCCATCGCACCGGAGGCCCGGGCGCAGCTGGTCGACTACTACGGCCTGGACCGCCCGCTCGCCGAGCAGTTCGCGCGTTACGCCTCAGGGCTCGAGCGCGCCGACCTCGGCGCTTCGATCGCCTCTGGCCGCCCCGTCGGCGAGCTCATCGCGGCCCGGATCCCCTGGTCGCTGCTCCTCGGCGGCGCGGCGCTCGTGCTCGCCGCGACCCTCGGCGCGCTACTCGGGATCCGTGCCGCGTGGAGCGGCGGAGCCGGCGCGCGCACGCTGACGGGCGTCCTCGTGTTCCTCGGGGCCCTGCCGGAATTCGTCATCGGGCTGGTCCTCGTCGTCGCGTTCGCCGTGGCGCTCCCCGTCCTACCCGCGCGCGGTGCGCTGTCGCCGTTCCTCGAGTGCACGGGCGCAGGGCCGCTCGCGCGTTGCATCGGAGATGCGGCCGCGCACCTGGTGCTGCCGCTCTTGACGCTGACCCTCGCGCACCTGCCCGGCTTCTACCTCGTGATGCGCGCTTCGACCCTCGCCCAGCTGCCGCAGGGCTACATCGCGGCCGCCCGAGCCAAGGGGCTCTCGGAGCCGCAGGTCGCGCTCCGCCACGCCGCCCGCAACGCGATCGTGCCGTTCCTCGCGCTCTTCGGCGCGCGGCTGGGGTTCGTCCTAGGCGGCGTGATCGTCGTCGAGTCCCTGTTCGCGTACCCCGGCCTCGGGCAGCTCGCGTTCGACGCCGTCCTCGCGCGCGACTACCCGGTGCTTCAGGCGGTCTTCCTGCTGGCGGGCGCGGCGGTCGTCCTCGGCAACGCCGCCGCGGACCTCGCCATCGAGCGCATCGACCCACGCCTGCGCGTGGCGCGCCCGGTGTGAGCGCCGGAGATCCCGTGACCGCCTGGTGCGCCTGCCGTGACGCCGGGGTGCCTCACATGACCGTGCGGTCGGCGTGAACGCGGCGATGCTTCTGCCGACCGCCGTGGTCGCCGCGGTCCTGCTGCTTGCCGCGCTCGGACCGGGAGGTGGCGCGGCGGGGGACCCGGCAGGTCTCGCACGCCCGCTCCTGCCTCCCACCGCGGCGCACCCGCTGGGCACGAATGCCATCGGCCAGGATCTCTTGTCGCAGCTCCTCGCCGGCGCGCGTCCAGCGGCGATCGCCGGCGCGCTCGGTGCTGGCCTCTCGACGCTCCTCGCGTTGGGCGCGGC
>JBBPYG010000024.1:0-32509 GCA_038200085.1 Candidatus Limnocylindria bacterium
ATCGTCGGCCCGCACGATCCGAGCCCGACGCCGACCCGTCGCCGTGCGCGATCGACGACCAGCGCGAGTCCGGCGACGGAGATGACCATGGCGTTCCGCGTCCCGACCTTCATGAAGGTCTGCGCCGGTCCCGCGTCGTCCCATTCCGCCCCGACGATCACCTCGCCGGGCCGCCGCACGCTGCGCTTGGGCCCGGTCATGAAGTCGCCGAAGCTGACACGGCGCTCCGAGCGCGCCGAGCGGAGGAGGACCGTCGCGTCGAGCGCGGCGAGGACCGGCAGGAGGTCGCCCGCCGGCGAGGCGGTGCCGAGATTGCCGCCGAGCGTGCCCGCGTTGCGGATCTGCGGCGAGCCGACGGTCCGCGCTGCCTCCCAGATCGCTCGCGAGCCGTGATCCCCCTGGAGCATCGCGGTGTACGTCACGCCCGCGCCCATCCGCGCCCTGCCGTTGCGCGAGGTCTCGCGCAACTCGGCGACGCGGTCGATGGCGAGGACGTCCTCCGGTCGCTTGCGGCCGAAGTTGATCTCCACCATGAGGTCCGTCCCGCCCGCGATCAGCTCCGCCTCCGGAAGATCCGCCGCGAGCGCGAGCGCGTCGTCGAGGTCTCGCGCGATCTCCACGCGCACCCGCCTACTCTAGGTCGCGCGCCGCCATCGCGACGCCGCTCGGTGCGCGAGGCGCGACCGGCACGGTCGGCCGGGAAGTGACACGCGCTCCGCACGCGCCGACGAGGGCGTCCGCATCAATGCCGACGACGAGCCGACGCTGGCCTGATGGCCCTCGGCCCGGCGCCGGCCGCGATGGGCTAGATGCCCGCGCGCCCGATCAGCTCGGCCCGCGCCTCGTCCGCGCTCGCGCGAACCTCGGCCGCATCCCACTGCGTGGACACGCCGTCGCGCACGAGCACGCGGCCATCGACGATCACGTCGCGCACGGCGCGCGATCCGCCGCCGAACATGATGCGCGTCGCCGGATCGCCACCCGGATCGAGAGCGAGGGAATCGAGGACCACAACGTCAGCGCGCTTGCCAGCCTCGAGCGTGCCGATCTGGGCGCCGAGTCCCATCGCGCTGGCGCCTTCGCGTGTCGCCAGTCCGAGCGCGTCCTCAGCGGCCAGCGCGGCAGCGCCGTGGAGAGACCGCGCGAGCAGCGCCGCGAGCCGGGCCTCCTCGAACGCATCGAGGCGGTTGTTGCACGCGGCACCGTCGGCGCCGATCCCGACTCGGAGGCCCTCCCCGCGCAGCCGTACGACGTCGGCGATCCCGGAGCCGAGCTTCAGGTTCGACGAGGGGCAGTGGGCGACCGCGGCGCCGCGCGACGCGAGCGCCCGGAGCTCGTCCGCGTCGACGTGGACGCCATGCGCGATGACCGAACGCTCGCTGAGGAGGCCCAGGTCGGCGAGGTGGAGAAGTGGTGGTCGCCCGGTAGCGGCGATGATCGCGGCGCGCTCGTCGGGGTGCTCGTTGCTGTGCGTGTGCACGAGCGCGCCTTCGCTCCCGGCGCGGCTAGCGACCGCCTCGAGGAGATCAGGCGTGCACGACAGCGCGAAACGCGGGGCATACGCGTAGCCGATGCGACCCTCGCCGGCACCATCCCAGCGCTCCCGCAGCCCGGCGCACGCGTCGAGCGACTCGCGCGTCGTCTGGAGGAGCGCCGGCGGCGCACCGTCGCCGGTATCCATCATCGCCTGGCCAAAACGCGCGCGGATTCCCGACGCGACGAGCTCCTCCGCCACGACGTCGCCGCCGTGCGTCGTTCCCATGTCCAGCACCGTGGTCGTGCCCGTCCCGAGGAGCTCGAGCAACCCCATGCGCGCGCTGGCGCGCAGCGAGCGTTCGTCGTGCGCGACTTCGAGCGGCCAGATGCGCTCGCGAAGCCACCTCAGCAGCGGCAGATCCTCGGCCAGCCCGCGGAACAGCGTCTGCACGAGGTGCACGTGCGTCTGCACGAGCCCCGGCAGCACGTAGCAGCCCGTCGCGTCGACGATCTCGTCGAACGCGCCCTGCGACGGTCCGACCGCGGCGATCCGCGTGTCCTCGACCGCGACGTCGCCGTCGAGCGGCGCGTCGCCGGGGACCATCGTCAGGAGGGTCCCGCCGCGGATGAGCAGCCTCACCGTGTGCATGCTCGCGCGGGTTCGCCGGGGGCGCACGGCGATGCCGCGATCGCGCGCGGTACCGATCAGGGCCGCGCATCCGGCCGAGATCCCGGAACAGCAGGTTGGCGCGATCCCGAGACCGGACCCAGCCCAGGTCTGCCGAGCGCGCCGTACCACCGGGCGAGGCGCGCCAGGGACCGGCACCAGCGTCACCCGCTCCGGCGCACGAACCGTCCCCAGCCGGGCGATGCCGGGAACGCGCCCTCGTCCCACACGACGCGTCCGCGCACCACCGTCCGCACCACGGCGCCGTGAAAGCGCCGTCCGACGTAGGGGCTCAGTCCCGCGCGGCTCTGCACGTCGTCCTCGGCGAGGGTCCAGTCGCGCTCGGGGTCGACGATCGCGAGGTCGGCGTCGGCGCCGACGCGGATCGCTCCCTTGCCGGCCAGACCGCAGCGCCGGGCCGGGCTCTCGGCGGAGATCCGCGCGAGCGCCGAAAGAGACAGGCTTCGGCGGTGCACGCCTTCGGTCAGCAACGCGGGAAGCGTCGACTGAATGCCCGCGATGCCGCCCCAGGCGAGCCAGATGTCGTCGTCACCGCGGCGTTTGAGCTCGGCTGCGCACGGTGAGTGGTCCGAGGCGACGAGATCGATGGCGCCGTCTCCCAGCCGTTGCCAGAGCACCTCCCTGGCCGGCACGTCGCGCAGCGGCGGAGCGCATTTCAGGGCCGGACCGACGCGCCGCAGGTCCGCGTCGTCGAACACGAGGTAGTGCGGGCACGTCTCGACGGTCATGTCGGCCCCGCGCTCGCGCTCGCGGACGACCGCATCGACGGCGGCCGCGCAGCTCGCGTGCACGACGTGGACGCGGCCGCCGGCTCGGCGGGCCGCAGCTCCGAGGCGCTCAATCGCGCGGACCTCGGCCTCGGCCGGTCGCGAGGCCGACCACGCGCCAGGATCACGCCGGCCGTCGGCGCGCAGGCGCTGACGGCCGTCGCGCGTCATCGTCTGATCCTCGGCGTGCACCGCGACGAGCGCGCCGACCGACGCCGCCGCGCGCAGCGCGTCCGCGAGCGCATCGTCGGCGAGCGCGGGGAACTCCGCGACGCCGCTGTCGCTCATGAAGGCCTTGAAGCCCACGACCCCGCGCTCGTGCAGCGCGCGCAGCGGCGGGGGTTCGGCGGACACGAGGCCGCCCCACAACGCGAAGTCGACGAGGGACGCGCGGGATGCGGCGGCGACTTTCGCGTCGAGCGCAGCGGCGGTCGTCGTCGGCGGCAGCGAGTTGAGCGGCATGTCCACCACGGTCGTCACGCCGCCGGCCGCCGCGCCGCGTGACCCTGCTTCCCATCCTTCCCAGTCGGCCCGGCCGGGATCGTTGAAGTGCACGTGGGCGTCGACCATTCCCGGAAGCACCAGGAGGGCCGACGCGTCGATCTCGTTCGCGCTTTCGCCTTCACCGGGGTCCACGATCGCGGCGAACGCGCCGCCGTCGATGAGGAGATCCGCGCGACGTTCGCCTTCGGGTAGTACCAGCACGCCGCCGCGGACGGCCAGCTCCGCGGCCCGCACGGCTACGCGTCCTCGATAGCGAAGTCCTGCGCGCCCTCCCAGAGCGTCAGGCGGCCCACTTCGGCCAGGTGCTCGGCGCCTTCGATGACCGTCGCGAAGTGGTTCGCCGCGAGCTGCCCGACCCGGCTCGCGAAGAGCGCGCCGCCGTACGGGAGGAGGAACTCGCCCTCCGAGAACCCGCCGGGATACAGCAGCACCTGTCCGGGATAGAGGTGGCTCGTGTGGTTCTCGGGTTCGATCGGCACCCGCTCGTCTCCCATGGGCACCCACGTCGACTCGCCGGTCCACCTGCAATGCAGCAGCTTCTTGCGCAGCGGCAGCATCGCGCGCACCGCCGCGCACGTGCGTGGCGCGTCGGCTTCCTCGAGCCGCGCGAGGAGCTGGAACGGTCCCGCGGTGATCCGTACGGTGCGCATGCGGTGGCTAGGATAGCCGCGCCATGACGGGATCGACGCTCTCGACGCACGTGCTCGACGTGACCACCGGCGCGCCCGCCGTAGGCGCGACGGTCGAGCTGTATCAAGACGGCGCGATGGTCGGCGCATCCACGACCGATGCCGATGGCCGCATCGCGTCGCTCGGGGCTGAGCTCGCGCCAGGCCGCTATCGGCTCGTCTTCGAAACCGGGACCTACTTCACCGCACGCCCGTCCTTCCTCGTGCGGGTCTCGCTGGACATCGACCTTCCCTCCGGACATTCGCACGTGCCGCTGCTCGTATCGCCGTTCAGCTGTGTCAGCTACCGCGGTCGCTGAGGCGTTCGAGCGCGCGCCATTCCTCGCGGACCGGCTGGTCGCCGACGCGCCGTTCCCATCGACCGACGCGGCCATCGCGCGCGCACTCGAGCTCATCGCTGGGATGACCGACGAGCAGCGCATCGCCGTCCTCGACGCGCATCCGCGCATCGGCGCGCCGCGCGACGTGCTGTCGGTGCGGTCGGCCACCGAGCAGGGTGCGGACGCCGACCAGGCGACGGCGCGCGAGCTCGCCGAGGTGAACGACGCTTACGAGCAACGCTTCGGCTTCCGCTGCGTCGTCTTCGTCGCGGGACGAAGCCGCGCCGAGGTGCTTGCCGACATGCGGGAGCGTCTGCGGCGCGACCGCAAGCGGGAGCTGGAGACCGGGATCGACGAGTTCCTCGCCATCGCCCGGGACCGGCTCGAGCAGCCGCGATGAGCCGCACGCGCGCGGAAGGCACGCGCGCGGAAGGCACGCGCGCCGGCGTGCGCGTCGCAGAAGCATCCCGCACGAGTAGGAGGCGCCAGCGACCGACGAGCCCGGTGGCGCAAGCGCATCGACGCCGCGACGCAGCGTCGCCCCCTTTCCGCGGTCGGGCCAGGACCTGCGGATGAACGCGACGATCGACTACGGCAAGGCGAAGGTCACCTTCTACCGCACCTACGCCTCGCCCCTGCGCGGGATCGCGCGGATCCCGGAATCCGACTTCGCCGGCCGCGACAACGTGCTGTTCGCGGCCGAGGTCGACGTGGACGTGTACGGCGACAACTTCCTCCCCGCGTACACCGAGGGAGACAACTCGAACGTCGTCGCCACGGACACGATGAAGAACTTCTTGTACGCGATGGCGCTCGAGTACGAGGGAGCGACGCTCGAGGGATTCCTCGCCTTCCTCGGCGAGCGCTTTCTTGAGACCTACCCGCAGATGAGCACGCTGCGGCTCCGCGCGCGTGAGCGGCCGTTCGGAGCGGCGGCGGCACTGAAGGACGGCCGACCGGCACGCAGCGGCGTGCTGTTCGAGCGGGAGCGCGGAGACGCGGGCGTGGCCGAGCTCCGCGTCGCACGACACGAGGCCGGAGCGAGCGCGGCCGCGGCCACGGCGGTGGCGATCTCCGACCTGCGCAGCGGGCGTGAGGACCTGCAGCTGATCAAGGTCACCGGTAGCTCGTTCACGCGCTTCGTGCGCGACGAGTACACGACGCTGCCGGAGACGGTCGATCGGCCGCTCTACATCCACCTCGACGTGGGCTGGCGCTATGCCGACACGACCGATGCGACGGGATCCGATCTGTCGCGGTACGTCGCCTCGGAGCAGGTGCGTGACCACGTCGAATGCACGTTCCACGAGTTCAACTCGCGCTCCATCCAGCACCTCGTCCACGAGATGGGCGCGCGGCTGCTCGCGCGTTTCCCGCAACTGTCGGAGGTCGGCTTCGAGGCGGAGAACCGGCTCTGGGAGACGGCGCGCCGATCGGAGAGCGACTTCCGGCGCGTCGTGTACACCGACCCGCACGCCACGTACGGGCGCATCGGACTGGTGCTGCGGCGCGAGCAGGCCGGTCCGTGAACGTACGGTCCGGCCACAGGCGTGATCCCACGACCGGAGGCGACATGATCCCAAATCGCTCGTCGCCCACCGCGACGGTGATCCCGGTGCTCACGTACGCCGACGTGGCCGAGGCGAGCGAGTGGCTGTGCGAGGCCTTCGGCTTCCGCGAGCGTCTTCGCATCGGACACCATCGCGTGCAGCTCGTCTTCGGCGAAGGCGCGGTCATCGTCACGGAGCGAAGTGCGCCGGTGAACGGACCCGGCACCGCGTCGGCCCAGACGCCGCACGGCGAGTTCACGACGCATTCCGTCCACGTCCGCGTGGAAGACGCAGCGGGCCACCACGTGCACGCGGTCGAGCACGGCGCGCGGATCATTCGCGAACTCGCCGACCATCCCTACGGCGAGCGGCAATACAGCGCCGTGGACATCGGTGGCCACGTCTGGACCTTCTCGCAGTCGATCGCCGATGTCGACCCCGCTTCGTGGGGAGGGACGGCGATCGACCTCGGATAGCGACGCCGATCCTGCCGCGCTATTCGCGGCGAAGCGTCAGCGCAGTGGCGGTCCGCGATCTGCCGGCGCCCAGGCGCTTGGCCCAAGATGAACCCGACTCCCGGAGTTCGGCCTCGGCGGCGGCGTGACACGCGGCGATAGCGAGCCCCGCGCCGCGGTACCGGGCGGCGTTGCGAGCAAGGAGCGCGGTGTCGACCGTTGGGACCCATCCGACCCGATCGCGGGTCTCGACGGACAGGAGGACGCGGACCTCGGCGCCCGGCTTCGCGAGCGCGGCCAGAGGCCGCATGACCGCGTCATCGGCGCAGACGATGCCGCGCAGAAGCGAGCCCCAGGGGAAGTTGACCGTAACGAGGTCGGCTATGCGGTCGAGACCGACGGGCAACTGCTCGATCGCGCAGACAGCGAACAGCGTGTTCGTCAGATGGCGGCGCAGGGCGATGCGTGAACCGCCGCGGAGCGCGTCCATGCTCGCGTCGAGCGCGATGGCAAGTTCGCTCGGATCGCTCCGCGCGGCTCGGATGGTCGCGGAGCCGTCGCCTGCGCCCACGTCGACGACGACGCGGGCATGCTGGGCCGCTAGCCGGCGGACTTAGCCGACGTCCACCTCGACCACACGGCGTCCCACGAGCGTACGCATGTGATGGATGGTAGACGACACAAGGCGGCGGGACCCCCGCGGGAGGACTGCCTCAGCGTGGCAACGCGGTGCCGATGATCTCGCGGATCGAGCCGAGCCCCTCCGCCCGCACGAACGCCGCGAGCCCCTCGACTACACCGATCGGCGCGAGCGGGTCGGCGAAGGTCGCGGTACCGACCTGAACCGCCGACGCGCCGGCCATCATGAATTCGAGCGCGTCCGCCGCGCTCGTGACCCCGCCGGCGCCGATGACGGGGATACTCACGGCCTGCGCGACCTGGTACGTGATGTGGACCGCGATGGGGCGGATCGCCGGCCCTGAAAGACCACCGCTGCCGCTGCCAAGGACCGGACGCCTGCGCCGCGTGTCGATGCGCATACCGAGCACCGTGTTGATCGCGGTGACCGCGTCCGCGCCAGCCTCCTCGACCGCGCGAGCGACGCCGACGACGTCGGGCGCGTTCGGCGTCAGCTTCACGATCACCGCGAGCTCGGTCTGGGCCTTCACGGCGCGAGTGACCTCGGCCGCGAGCTCCGGATCGGAGCCGAACAGCATCCCACCCTTCACGTTCGGACAGGAGACGTTCAGCTCGAACGCGACGACCGACGGCGTCCCGTCGAGCTCCGCGACCACCGCGACGTAGTCCTCGACGCTGTACCCCGCGACGTTCACGATGACCGGCACGCCGAGCGCGGCCCACGCCTTGGCGTACTTTTTCGCGACGCCGGCCGCACCGGGATTCTCGAGCCCGATCGAATTGAGGATGCCCGACGGCGTTTCCGCGATCCGGTACTGCGGGTTCCCGGGACGCGCGTTCGGGGTCGTGCCCTTGTTCACGATCGCGCCGAGGCGCGCGACGTCGATCAGCTCCGCGTACTCGATGCCCTGGCCGAAGGTGCCCGACGCCGTGAGCACCGGGTTCTTGAGCACCAGACCTCGGGCCGCCTCGACGGAGAGATCGACGCCCGTCTCGGGATGCCCGGTCCGCGCCGGCTTCTCGAGGGATCTTTCCTCAACGGGAGACGCGGCCGTGGCGCGCCGGCGCGGCTCCACCGGCACCGATTCCGTGAGATCCATGCCCGACACCGCGTCACGAAGCTTGACCGCGAGGTCCGAAGAGCCTTCGGGCGTCTCCGGCTCGCCGGTCGCCGCCTCCGCGAGCGTCGCTCCGTCGACGTACGCGAGGTCTACGAGATCCTCTTCGGCCTCGCCCTCCGCCGCCTCCTCGAGCGACTCCTCCATCGACCGGCTCACGTTGATCGGCCGCTCGACCCTGCGCCCGACCCGTCGCCACGGCATCGCTATGCGACTCCCACGGTCGCGGGCTCGCCCTGCTCGAACGCGAGGTCGCCCAGGGCGAACACGGGCCCCTCGCGGCAGACGCGCGCGTTGCCGTGGGCGGTCACGATCACGCACGCGCGGCAGACGCCCATCGCGCAACCCATGTGCTGCTCGACGGCGATCTGCGCGTCGAGGAGCGCGGCACGTCCCGGGAAGAGCGCCGATGCGCGCTCGGCGTCGTCGCGCAGCCGGCGCAGCGCAGCGAGCATCGGCCACGGCCCGCAGGCGAGGACCTGGTCGGCCCAGGCCAGGAGCGGCGCCATCGCGTCCGTGACGCGCCCGCGCGTGCCGAACGAGCCGTCGTCAGTCGTCGTCACGTACTCGACCGCCGCCGGCAATCGCGACGACGGCCACAGATATCCGACGGAGCGGCCGCCCATGAGCAGGGTGACGTTGCGCCGCGCGGACTCGTGCTCGGCGATCACGCGCATGGGGGCGATGCCCGTACCACCTGCGACAAGCAGGAGGTTGCGCGCCGCGCGATGCACGACGAAGGCGGTGCCGAGCGGCCCGAGCAGGTCGAGGTCGTCGCCGGGCCGCCGCGATGCGATCCATTCCCCGCCCGGTCCGAGCGGCTTCACGATGAGCTCGACCTCGCCCGAACGCCGGTCGATGCGGCAGAACGAGTACGGCCGCCGCAGCAGCGGGTCGAACGCGCGTCCGGGGCGCACGTGGACGAACTGCCCGGGGTGAGCGCGGGCCGCGATGCCCGGCGCATGCACCGATACGAGGACACCTAGGTCGCCGATATCCGTCGCGCTCTGGACCCGCCCACCCTCGAGGATCACCGCGTTCGACCGCCCGCCGACGTGACGGACGTGCCGGGCAGCGCCACGGCGCTACTCGGCCGCAACGACGGAAGGGAGGCGGTACTCGGTCAGGGGCGCCACGGCGTACGAGCTCGAGCTCGCGCGCAGGCCGGTCACGACCGCGACCGCGGTGTCGAGCGAGGTGAGGCACGGGACACGGGCCTCGACCGCGGCGCGCCTGATCAGGAAGCCGTCGCGGTCGACCGTCCTGCCGTGCGTCGGCGTGTTCACGACCGCGGCGCACCGGCCCGAGCGGATCACCGAGAGGATCGTGCCGTCGCCTTCGCCGATCTTGCTCACCTCGGTCACCGGCAGGCCGAGCGACCGCACGAGCGTCGCCGTCCCCGCGGTCGCCACGAGCTCGTATCCCAGCCAGTGAAAGCCCTCGATGATCGGGACCGCCTCGGGCTTGTCCTTGTCCGCGACGGTGACGATGACGCTTCCGCTGGGCGCGGGCGCGAGGCTCGACGCGAGCAGCGACTTCCACAGCGCCGGGGCGAACGTCCGGTCGATCCCCATGACCTCCCCGGTGCTCTTCATCTCGGGACCGAGGTACGTATCGACGTCGAGGAGCTTGGCCATCGAGAAGACCGGGGCTTTCAGCGCGACGAGATCGGGGGTGGCGGGCCAGAGGCCGTCGTCGCGGGCGTAGCCCTCACTCGCGAGCGAGCGGCCCAGCGAGATCGCGACCGCGAGGTCCGCGAGCGGAACGCCGGTGACCTTCGTGAGGAACGGCACGGTCCGGCTCGCTCGCGGGTTCACCTCGAGGACCCATACGCGCTCGTCATCGATGATGAACTGCACGTTCAGGAGCCCCTTGACCGGCAGCGCCTCGGCGATGCGGCGCGTGAGCGCGACGATCTCCTCGCGCTCGGCGGGGAGAAGGCTCTGCGCCGGGTACACCGCGTACGAGTCGCCGGAGTGCACGCCCGCGCGTTCGATGTGCTCCATGATCCCGGCGATCAGCGTGTCGGTACCGTCGCTCACCGCATCGATCTCGACCTCGCGCCCGCGCAGGTACTTGTCCACGAGCACGCGGCCGGTGCCGGCGTCGAGCGCGTGGTGGAAATAGCGCTCGAGATCGTCGCGCCCGTACGCGATCTCCATCCCGCGGCCGCCGAGGACGTACGACGGGCGGACGAGGACCGGATAACCCACCGCGTCCGCGATCGCGGCCGCCTCGTCGAGCGACTCCGCGGTGCCACCCGGCGGTTGCGGGATGCCGAGCGAGTCGGCGAACTCGTGGAAGCGGCGGCGGTCCTCCGCGAGGCCGATCGCGTCCGCGGACGTTCCAGCGATGCGCCCGCCGATGGCGTCGATGCGGTCGGCGAGGTTCAGCGCAGTCTGTCCGCCGAACTGCACCAGCACCGGGATGGGTAGCGGCTCCTGTCCGGCGTCGTTCGCCCCGATCGCGGCGGTGGACTCCTCCGTGGCTTCGTTCGCCGCGATCGCGGCTATCGACTCCTCGTCGAGCGGGTCGAAGTACAGCCGCGCGGACGCATCGAAGTCGGTCGACACCGTCTCGGGATTGCTGTTCACCATGATCGGCGCGACGCCGCGCGCGCGCAGCGCCTCCGAGCCCTGCACGCAGCAGCAGTCGAACTCGATCCCCTGCCCGATCCGGATCGGACCCGACCCGAGGATCAACGCCTTCGGCCCCGGGAGCGGGAGCGCCTCGTTCTCCTGCTCGTAGGTCGAGTAGAAGTACGGAGTCACGGCCTCGAACTCGGCCGCGCACGTGTCGACCATCTTGTACACCGGCCGGATCCCCCACTGGGCGCGCAGCCTGCGCACGTCCGCGGGGAGGATCCCGATCAGCGTGGCAATGTCCACGTCGGAGTAGCCCATGCGCTTCGCCCGGCGCAGGAGGGCCGGGGTCGGCGTCCTCCCCTGGAGCTCGTCCTCGGCGAAGCGCACGATGCCCGCCATCTTCCGCAGGAACCACGCGTCGACTCCCGTCGCCGCGTGGAGGTGCGCGATCGGCACGCCGCGCCGCAGCGCCGCGAGCAGCCGCCAGAGCCGGTCGTCGGTCGCGGGTCCGGCGACGACGCGTGCGAGGAACTCGGCGGGATCGTTGACGTCGAGCCAGCCCGAATGCTCCCAGAGGAGCCCTTGTCCCTTGATCTCGAGCGAGCGCATCGCCTTCAGGAGCGCTCCTTCGAACGTGCGGTCGATCGCCATGACCTCGCCGGTCGCCTTCATCTGCGTCCCGAGACTGCGGTCGGCCCCCGGGAATTTGTCGAAAGGCCAGCGCGGGATCTTGACGACGACGTAGTCGAGCGCGGGCTCGAACGCCGCCGTCGTGCGTTTCGTCACGGCGTTCGGGATCTCGTGGAGCTTCTTGCCGATCGCGATCTTCGCCGCCACGCGCGCGATCGGATACCCCGTGACCTTCGAGGCGAGGGCCGATGATCGCGAGACCCGCGGGTTCACCTCGATCACGTAGTACGGCATCGTCGCCTCGGGGTCGCTCGACGGCGCGCGGTCGGGATCGACCGCGAACTGGACATTGCACCCGCCCTCGATGCGTAGCGCTCGGATGATCCGCAGAGCGGACGATCGCAGCACCTGGTATTCCTTGTCGGTGAGCGTCTGCGACGGCGCCACGACGATCGAGTCGCCGGTGTGCACGCCCATCGGATCGATGTTCTCCATGTTGCAGACGGTGATGCATGTGTCCGCCGCGTCGCGCATGACCTCGTACTCGAGCTCCTTCCATCCGAGCAGAGATCGCTCGACGAGCACCTGCCCGATCGGCGAAGCGGCGATGCCGCGCGCGACGCGCTCGCGCAGCTCGGCCTCGCTCGCGGCGAACCCGCCGCCGGTGCCCCCGAGCGTGTACGCGGGCCGGACGACGAGCGGATAGCCGTTGTCGGCGGCGAACGCGAGCGCGTCGTCGACGCTGAGCGCCGTAACCGAATGGGGCACCGGCTCGCCGATGTCCAGGAGCAGCTGCTTGAACGCCTCGCGGTCCTCCGCCTGCCGGATGGCGGCGAGCGGCGTCCCGAGGATGCGGACGCCATTGCGCTCGAGGACCCCTGCCTCCGCGAGCGCGACCGCGAGATTGAGGCCGGTCTGGCCACCGAGCGTGGCCAGCAATCCGTCCGGCCGCTCGGCATGGATGATCCGCTCGATCACCTCTACGGTCAGCGGCTCGATGTACGTCGTGTCGGCGACTCCGGGGTCGGTCATGATCGTCGCCGGGTTCGAGTTGACCAGGACGGTCTCGATGCCCTCTTCGCGCAGCGCGCGGCACGCCTGCGTCCCCGCGTAATCGAACTCCGCGGCCTGCCCGATGAGGATCGGCCCCGATCCGATGATGAGCACCTTCATGGGCGCGACACCGCGCGGCCGGCGAACGCGACGGTCATCCGCGCCGGCGTGTGGATGAAAATGCCGACGGGCCGGTCGCTGGACGCGGCGTTCCCGCGATCACCGGCGCGCCACGGCGTCGCGGACGTCGTCCATGAAAGCGGTGAACACCGGCTCGTTGTCGCGCGGCCCGGGCGCACCCTCGGGGTGGTACTGGTACGTGCGGATCGGCAGGATCCGGTGCGCGAGCCCCTCGACGGAGCGGTCGTTCAGGTTGCGCGAGCTCACGATGAAGCCGCTGCGAGGATCGAGGGTCTCTTCGTCGACCTGGAATTCGTGGTTCTGGCTGGTGATGGCGACGTGGCCCGTGCGCGTGTCCTGAACCGGATGGTTGCCGCCGTGGTGCCCGAACCGCAGGCGCGACGTCGTCGCGCCGATGGCGCGAGCGAGCAGCTGGTGGCCGAGGCAGATCCCCAGGATCGGCAGCGGATCGGCGGTCCCCCGTTCGAGCGCGGCCTCGAGCAGAAGGCGCACGTTCGTCGCGACGTCGGGGGTGGCCGCGGGATCGCCAGGCCCGTTGGTGAGCACGACGCCATCTGGCGACCACGAAAGGACGTCGCCTGCGCTCGCGGTGGCGGGAAAGACCCTCACCGTCGCGCCGCGCTGCACGAGGCAGCGGACCTGGTTCTCCTTCACCCCCGTGTCGAGCAGCGCGACCTTCGGACCCTGGCCGACCTCGCGCTCCACGCCGGATGCCTCGACCACGAGAGGGCGGGTCGCGAGCGCCGGCGTCGTCCGCGCCGTCTCCACCGCCCGGCGAGCCACGTCCTGGTCCAGCGCGAGGTCCGACGGCACCTGGACGAGCGCGCCGCGGAGCGTGCCGGCCGATCGCAGGCGGCGCACCAGCGCGCGCGTGTCGATGCCCGCGAGCCCCGGAACACCGTGCCCGCGCAGGTACACGTCCAGATCGATCGTTCCCTCGCGACACGTCGTCTCGATCTCGCGCACGACCAGCGCCTCGACCCATGGACGCCGGGACTCGGCGGCCCGTTCGAACGTCCCGTAGTTGCCGATGAGCGGGTAGGTCAGCACGACCATCTGTCCGTTGTACGAAGCGTCCGAGGAGATCTCCTGGTAGCCGGTCATCGAGGTGTTGAAGACGACCTCTCCCGCGGCGTTCGTCGCGTCGCCGAAGCCCTCACCCCACCACGTCGACCCATCCTCGAGCGCCAGTACGCCGGCCCTGCTCATCGGTGCATAACTATACATTTTCGGCGCATAAAGATGCATTTGCCGGAGAACGGCACGCCCGCGATCGCCTCTGGCGTGCCGCCTACCGACTTCAGCGTGCGCCGACCGTCGCCTGGCCACGTTCCCTCCGCGCGCTGAGCGCGTCGTACCGCACCTCGCCGCCGACCGCCGCGGCGACGACGCGCCCGCGGAGCGTTCGCCCGAGAAGCGGGGTGTTCTTTCCCCGCGAGGTCAGCGCCTCGGGCGTGACCTTCCATTCGAGGCCCGGGTCGATCACGACGACGTCGTCGGTCTCCAGCGGGTGCCCGAGCACGCGCGCGGGACCGACGGTAAGCGCGGCGATGATCTTCTCGAGCTCCCCCCAACCTGCCGCGACGCCGGCCAGCAGGAGCGGAAGCGCCGTCTCGATCGACGAGATGCCGAACGCGGCCTCCTGGAACTCGACGTCCTTGCGCACCGACGAGTGCGGCGCGTGGTCGGTCGCGATCGCGTCGATCGTGCCGTCCGCGAGCCCCGCCCAGCAGGCGCGCACGTCGGCGGCGGGGCGCAGCGGTGGGTTCACCTTGGTGGCGCTGTCGTACGGGTCGCCTCTCCCTGGCGCGTCCGCCGGCGCATCGCGATCGCCTTCCGCGTGCGGCGTCTGCCACGCGAGCGCGCGGTCTCCGGCCACCCACGCATCAGTGAGCGCCAGATGTTGCGGGGTGACCTCTGCCGTGACGCGCACGCCATCGGCCTTCGCGCGACGCACGAGCTCGACCGCACCCGCGGTCGAGAGGTGCGCGAGGTGCAGCCGTCCGCCCGTCTCGCGCGCCAGCGCGAGATCGCGCGCCACCGCGACCTCTTCCGCCGCCGCGGGCAGGCCGGGCAGGCCGAGCGCCGCAGATACCTGGCCCTCGTGCATGACGCCGTGGCCGGAGAGCGCCGTGTCCTGCGCGTGTTCGCTCACGGGGCGCCGAGCGGCGTGCGCGTACTCGAGCGCGCTGCGGAACAGCATCGCGTCATCGACCGCCGCGCCGTCGTCGGAGAACGCGACCGCCCCGGCCGCGGCCAGCTCGACTAGATCGGCCAGTTCGTGGCCGCGCCGGCCGCGGGTGATGGCCGCGATCGGCAGCACGCGCGCGGCGCGTGCCGCGGCCGCGCGCGCCAGGAGCTCGGCCACCAGGCCAGGCGAATCGATGGGCGGCTCGGTGTTCGGCATGGCGCAGACCGTCGTGAACCCGCCTCGCAGCGCGGCACGCGCGCCGGTCGCGATCGTCTCCGAGTCCTCGAAGCCGGGCTCGCGAAGGTGCGCATGCAGATCGATGAATCCCGGCGCGACGATCAGCCCCGCGCCGTCGATGCGCTCGTTCCCGCCGCCGATGCGCACGTCGTCTCTCTCGCTCGTGCCGCGTTCCGGGTCGATGCGCCGGCACCCCTCGATGATCACGCGGCGGCCTCGGTGGGATGCTCGCCCGAGACCAGATACAGCAGCGCCATGCGCACCGCGACGCCGTTCGTCACCTGTCGCTCGATAAGTGAGCGCGAACCGTGCGCGACGGCGGGATCGATCTCCACGCCTTCGTTCATCGGCCCGGGATGTAGGACCGGCGCGCCGAGGCGCATGCGCGCGACGCGGGCCTGTGACAACCCCCACGTTCGCGCGTACTCGCGCAGCGAGGGCAGCAGGCCCGTCTGCTGGCGCTCGCGCTGGAGGCGCAGGGCGATGACCGCGTCCGCGCCATCGAGCGCTCGGTCGAGGTCGGGCTCGTAGGTGGTGCCGCTCGGAGGCGCACCGCAGCGCCATGCGGTCGGCATGAGCGTCGGCGGTCCACACAGGGTGATGCGCGCGCCGAGCGGCACCAGCGTGTCGATATCCGACCGAGCAACGCGGCTGTGAAGGACATCGCCGACCACGACCACGCGCTTTCCAGCGAGGTCGCCGATCGCGGCGCGCAGCGTGTACGCGTCGAGGAGGCCCTGCGTCGGATGCGCGTGCCACCCGTCGCCTGCGTTGATGACCGCCGCCGAGCAGCGCCGCGCCACGAAGTACGGCGCGCCCGATGCCGCGTGCCTCATGACGACGATGTCCCCACCGAGCGCCCCGAGGGTCCGCACCGTGTCGAGCAGCGACTCACCCTTCTCGACGGAGGAGCCGGACGAGCTGACGTTCACCACGTCGGCCGAAAGCGCCTTCGCGGCGAGCTCGAAGGAGACGCGCGTGCGCGTAGACGCTTCCGCGAAGAACAGGATCACGGTCCTCCCGCGCAATGCCGGCGCGCGCCGGATCGGCCGCGAGAGCACTTCGAGCATGGCGTCCGTCTGATCGAGAACGAGCTCGATCTCGTCGCGCGACCAATCGTCCGTCGCGAGCACGTGCCGGCGGCGCCACGCGGCACTCATGCGGGCACGCCCGCGTGCATCAGTCTCACGCCGTCCTCTCCGTCCACCTCGTCGAGCAGGACCCGCACGTCGTCCGTCGCGGCAGTGGGGATGTTCTTCCCGACGAAGTCGGCGCGGATGGGCAGCTCGCGGTGTCCCCGATCGACGAGGACCGCAAGGCGGATCGCGCGGGGACGTCCGTAGTCGACGAGCGCGTCCATGGCCGCGCGGATGGTGCGCCCGGTGAAGAGCACGTCGTCGACGAGCACGACGACGCGGTCATCGATGGAGAAGCCCAGGTCGGAGGCGCGCACGATGGGCGCGTATCCGACGCGCGTCAGGTCGTCGCGGTAGAGCGTGATGTCGAGAGCGCCGAGCGGAACCTCGCGATCGTCGTTGCGCCGGATGAGGGTCCGGAGGCGCGCCGCGAGCACGTCGCCGCGCGCGCGGATACCCACGAGGGCCAGGATGGAGAGGTCGCGGTCGCGCTCGACGATCTCGTGCGCGATACGGCTCATCGCCCGCCGGACGTCGTCCGGCCCGAGCAGCGTGGTCATTCGCATCCCTTTCCGGCCTCTCAGGGCCGGTCATTAAAGGTGCCGTGCGCTAGCGTTCAGTTTACATGCGCCTGCTCGTCTCCGTCTTCGGCGGCGTGGCGCTGGCAGCCGCAGCGAGCATGGCCACGGCCACGACCGCCCTCGCGCCGGACGCCGTGCCGCCAGCGCCACGTGCGACACCGATCCCCGGCATGACCGGCGTCTACGACGCGGCCGCGGCGGCTGGACGCCTGCCCGACGGGGACCGCGCTCCCACCCATGTACACGAGGTCCATGGCCTCGTGGTCCCGCTCGCGGGGATCGGCGTTCCGGAGGCCGAGGAGCTCCTGCCCAATTCCCCGCGCGACTACCGCTCCGGGATCCACGAGGGCATCGACTTCCCCGCGGCTCCGGGGACGCCAGTGCTCGCGGCGGCCGCGGGGACGCTCGTCCGCGTCGATTCGCAATTCACCGACTGGGACGCCCCCACGCGGGAGGCGGCGCTCGCCGCGGCGACGGGCCTCGGCTACACGCCCTCGCGCACGCTCGACCTGATCCGCGGGCGCCAGGTGTGGATCGACCACGGCGGCGGGATAGTCACGCGGTACGCGCACCTGTCGGCGGTCGCGCCGCTCGTCGTCGGGGCGCGGGTCGCCGCGGGAACGCAGATCGGCGCGGTCGGCAGCTCCGGTTTTCCGGAGGGCGGACCGCACCTGCACTTCGAGGTGCGCGTCGGTGACGACTTCCTCGGCGATGGGCTCTCGGGACCCGCGCTGGCGCGCCTACTCGCGGTCGCGTTCCGCCCGTAGCTAGCGCAGACCCGAGCGCCTCGCGTGCTGCGCCGTCTCGAGCAGGACCTCGCTCCACGGCGAGGCAACCTGTGCCGGGAGCCCGCCGAAGACGGCGAGCTCGCTGACACCGTCGTCGGCCTCGGGGACCGCGTAGCCCCACGGAAGGCGATGGACGTCGCACATGTAAACGTAGGAGGTCGACGGACTCTCGCCCTCCTCGCGCACGGCGCCCAGGAGCTCGAGCTTGTCCGCGACGAGCCGCGTCGAGCACCAGAGCTCACGTCGGGCCACTTCGACGATCGTCTCGCCGCTGCGGCGGCGGCTCGACGGGAACTGCCACCCCATCTCCTCCGCCTTCCACACCCAGACCGCGAGATCGCCGAAGAACGGAATGACGACGGCGGTCTGCGCTGACGCGGGCGGGAACGCCCGGAAGGCGCTGTCCCGTCGCGAAACAAATGTCGGGCCTGCCATTGCCCGGAGGGTAATCAACAGAGCGAGTGTTCGTCAATGACCCACCCAGTGCCGCTTTGGGTACGCTCGGGGACCCTGGCGGGCATCCTCCGATAATGCGCAGCGTGCAGGCACTCGGGAACCTCCTCATCCGCGCGATGGGCAACGGCGATATCGCGCTCACTGCGAAGCAGGCAGGCTGGCGCTACGTAGGATTCGAAAAGCGCAGTCTGGAGGCCGGGGAGGCTTGGAACGGGCACCTGGGGGGAGCCGAAGGACTCTTCGTGGTCCTGGGTGGACGGATCGCGGTCACTGCAGGCTCCGAAGCGTGGCCGAGCGTCGGCGCGAGGCCGGACGTGTTCTCCGGGGGGACGCACGCGGTGTACCTACCCGCCGACAGCGACTTCCGGGTGACCGCGCTCTCCGTGGCTGACGTCGCACTCGGTACGGCCCGCTCCGATCGGCCCGGCGTCCCGCGCCTGGTGGAGCCCGGCGGGTACGCCCAGGAGACGCGGGGGACCGGCGTCTGCACGAGGACGATCCGGCACATCGTGCCGCCCGAGTTCGGCGCGCAGCGCCTGCTGGCGGTCGAGGTCTACACGCCCTCAGGGAGCTGGTCGAGCTACCCGCCGCACAAGCACGACACCGAGTCGGGGCCGCGCGAAGCGGCGCTCGAGGAGATCTACTTCCACCAGCAGAGCGACCCCCGCGGCTTCGCGCTCCAGCGCCTGTACACGGCGGACGGGGACATCGACGCCGCCGTCGCGGTGCGCCACGGAGATCTCATGCTGATCCCGCGCGGCTACCACGGCCCGGTCGCGCAGGCTCCGGGTTACGACGGCTACTACCTGAACATCCTTGCCGGCGATCGGCGCACCATGGCCAACTCGGACGATCCCGACCACGCGTGGATACGCGAGAAATGGGCGCGCGGAGAGGTGGTATGAGCGCGATGAGGATCGGCACCGCGCCGATCACCTGGGGTGTCGCCGGCACCCCGGGCTGGGGCGTGGAGCTGCCTTACGACCGCGTCCTCGACGAGATGGGCGAGCTCGGATACGCGGGTACCGAGCTCGGGCCGTGGGGATACCTTCCGACGGATCCGGCGGACCTCCGCCGCGAACTGGAGTCGCGGCG
This sequence comes from Candidatus Limnocylindria bacterium, assembly GCA_038200085.1. Lineage (GTDB taxonomy): Bacteria > Chloroflexota > Limnocylindria > P2-11E > P2-11E > JALYKU01. Next base: position 19,100 of record JBBPYG010000024.1, read on the forward strand.
CCTCGAGCTGATCGGCGCTTTCTGCCCGCTCGCGCTGCACGACGCCGAGCGCGGCAAGGTCGAGCGTGCGCACGGCCTGCGGACCGCCGGCCTCCTGCGCGATCTCGGCGCGTCCACCCTCGTCCTGGCCGCGGCCGGAGATGCGGCGCGCGAGCGCCTCGCGGGCCGCGTGCCGCGCGACGGCAGCGCCGGTCTCGACGACGGGCAGTGGGCTCGCTTCGCCGATGCCGCGAACGAGATCGCGCGCGCCGCGGCGGACATGGGCGTCGCGACGGCCTTCCATCCGCATGTCGCGACGTTCGTCGAGACGCCAGAGGAGATCGACCGTCTGCTCGCGCTCACTGACCCGCATCTGGTCGCGCTGTGCCTCGACACCGGGCACGTCACGTACGGCGGGGGAGACGCGGCGGCGATCGCGCGCGCGCATGCCGCGCGTATTCGCCACGTACACGCGAAGGACGTGCGCGCCGAGGTGCTGGAGCGTGCGCGCGCCGACGAGAGCGATCTTCCGACGGCGGTGTCCGGGGGGATCTTCCCGCCGGTGGGGTCCGGTGCCGTCGACTTCGCGGCCGTCATCGGCGCGCTCCGCGACGCTGGCTACGAAGGATGGCTCGTTGTCGAGCAGGACGTGCGTCTGACGAACGGCGCGCTCGATCGCGATCCGAAGAGCAACGCCCGAGCGAGCCTCGCGTGCCTCCGCGCGATGCTCGACGGCGGCCGATGACGGCCGGGTCGCGGGGCGGCCTCCCATGACGGCGCGATCGCTCACGGGCGCGGGCGTCGTCGCGGAGTACCTGGTGGCGCAGAAGGTGCCGTACGCGGTGGGCATACCCGGCCACGGCTCGTGGCTGCTCGTCGACGCGATCGCCGACCACCACCCCGAGATCGAGCTCGTGCAGGCGATGCACGAGCAGGGCGCGGTCCACCTCGCCGACGGCTACTACCGCGCGTCGGGGCGGCCGCTCATGGCGTTCACGTCGATCGGTCCCGGGGCGGCGAACACCGTCATGGGCATGGCCACCGCGTACGTCGACAGCACCGCGCTGCTTCTCGTGACGGGCAGCGTCCACACCCACATGCGCGGCCGCGGCGTGCTCCAGGAGCTCGAGCGCACGCACGACGCCGACTTCCCGCGCGTGATGGAGGGCGTGACGAAGAGATGGTGGCAGCCGAGCCGCGCGGGCGACATGCCGCAGGTGATGCAGCGTGCCTTCAACGAGATGCTGACCGGGCGGCCGGGGCCGGTCCACATCGACCTGCCGATGGACGTCCAGGCGGAAGCGGCGGAGCTGACAATGCCGCTGCCGGAGCGGCGCGAGGCGCGGGGTAGGGTGCGCCCTGAGGCGGAGCTCGTGTCGCGCGCGGCCGAGCTGCTCGCCACGGCGAGGCGACCGGTGATCGTGGCGGGCGGAGGCGTGATCACGGCAGAGGCGAGCGCGGAGCTTGTGACCGTGGCGGAACGCTGCGGCGCGTTCGTCGTCACGACGTGGATGGGCAAGGGCGCGATCCCGGAGGACCACGCGCTGTTCGCCGGGCCGATCGGCGACACCGCGAGCACGAGCGGCAACGCGCTCGCCGCGAGCGCGGACGTGCTCCTCGCCGTCGGGTGCCGCTTCACCGATTGGTCCGCATCGTCGTACCGCCGCGGCGTGACGTTCTCGATCCCGGAGACGAAGCTCATTCACCTCGACATCGACCGCGGCGAGATCGGGAAGAACTATCCCGTCGAGATCCCCCTCGTCGCCGACGCCAAAGCGGGGCTCGCCGACCTCGCCGGCGCGCTCGGCGAGCGCAGGCCCGCGGACCGCGAGGCGTATCTTGCCGAGGGAAGAGACCGCAAGGAGCGATGGGCGGCGCGCCAGGAGGAGTCGCGCGCCGATACCGGCGGTCCAATGACGCAGCAGCGCGCGGTGTGGGAGCTGCGCAAGGCCGTCGCGCGCGATGCGATCGTCGTCACCGGCGCCGGACTGCCGCAGGCGATCGTGCGCCAGGACTGGCCCGTCTACGCGCCGCGCACGCATCTGACGAGCGGTGGATACAGCTCGATGGGTTTCACCGTGCCCGCCGCGATCGGCGCGAAGCTCGCGCGCCCAGATCGCCAGGTGGTCGCGGTGGCCGGCGACGGCGACTTCCTCCAGACGATGCAGGAGATCGCGGTCGCCTCGATGCGCGAGTTGCCGGTGCTGTTCGTCGTCTTGAACAACAGCGGGTGGATCTCGATCAAGGGTGGGCAGCTCTCGCACTTCGGTCACGCGGAGATCACCGACTTCCTGAAGAAGGACGGAGAGGTCTACTCGCCGCGCTACGACGAGGTCGCGAAAGCGTTCGGCATTCCCGGGGAGCGGATCGACGATCCCGCAGGCATCGCGCCCGCCGCCTCGCACGCTCTCGCGAGCGGCGGACCCGCGCTGCTCGAGGTCGTCGTCGCGCGCGACTTCCCGCAGGCCGGGCTCATCAAGACCGGCTGGTGGGACGTTCCGGTGCCCGAGTGGCACGCTGAGCAGCGCGCCCGTTACCGGGAGGGGCTCGCGGAGGAGCAGCTCTGAGCGCGGAGGCGTTCGTCATCGGTCGGGTCGGCGCTGACCTCTATCCGTTGCAGCTCCGCACGCCGCTCGAGGAGGTGCGCACGTTCGAACGCTTCGTCGGCGGCTTCGCGGGCAACGTCGCGACGGGCCTCGCGCGCCTGGGCGTGCGCGCGGCGATCGTGTCGGCCGTCGGCGACGACGGTCACGGAAGGTTCATCCGCCGTTTCCTCGCGGACGAGGGCGTCGACGTCGCGTCGCTCGGGACGCATCCGAGACTGCGCACCGCGCTCGCCTTCTGCGAGGCGTGGCCGCCCGATCACTTTCCCGTCACCTTCTATCGCGAGCCGACGTGCCCCGACTGGGAGCTGCGCCCCGAAGACCTCCCCGATGCGGTGGCGGACGCGCCGCTCTGCTATGTCTCGGGCACCGGGCTCGCGCGAGAGCCGAGCCGCGCCACGACGCTCGCGGCGCTCGACCTGCGGCGCGCGGCGCGCGGGACGGAGACGGCCGCCGGCGTGGGCGCGCCCGATGACCGTCCACGGCGGGCGGCGGACGAGAATTCGTCGAATGATCGGCAGCCACAGCGAACGGAGAGCGGGACGGCTCCGGATCCGGCGTCGCGGCGCACGGCAGCCGAGTCGGCCTCGGCGGTATCGAAGGTCGCCAGGTGGACCACGATCCTCGATCTGGATTGGCGGGCCCAGCTGTGGCCGAGCGCGGACGCGTATGCGGCCGCGATCGCGGAGGCGATCCCACGCGTCGACACGCTGGTCGGCGGCGGGGGCGAGTTCGCGGCGGCGGGCATCGCACCCGAGGATGCGCTCGCGCGCGGCCCGAGGCTCGTCGTCGTGAAGCGCGGGCCGGACGGGGCGGCCGTGGTCGACGGCTCGGGCATGCGCGAGGTCGCGGGTCTGCGCGTGCCGGTCGTGAACGGACTCGGAGCCGGGGACGCGTTCGCGGCGGCGTTCGGTGCGGCGCTGCTCGCCGGCCTGGAGGCCGACGAGGCTGTCCGGCGCGCGAACGCCGCCGGCGCGATCGTCGCCTCGCGGCTCTCATGCGCCACGGCGATGCCGGCGCCAGGCGAGATCGATGCGATGCTCGCCGCATGAGATTCGTCGTCGACCCCGGCGTCGTCATCCACTTGGCGCTTGAGGGCATCAAGGTCCGAGGCGAGCACGAGCTCCTTGCGCCGACGCTCCTCCGCTCCCAGACGCTGTCGGCCATGCACGAGGCCGTGCACGCGGGCAAAATCCCGCGGGACGTCGCCCTCGAACAGCTCACCCGCATCTGGGCCATACCGATCCGCCTCCTCGGCGACGCGGTGCTGCGGCGTCGCGCCTTCGACATCGCCGAGCAGTTGGGATGGTCCGAGACCTATGACGCCGAGTACGTCGCACTCACCCAGCTCCAGGCCGACGCGTTCGTGACCCTGAACGCGGACCTGCGGCGTCGCGTGAAAGGCATCGTTCCGACGGCGATGATCGAGGCGCTGCGAACGCCGTAGGGAGCTCGATCCGCTTTAGAGCGGCAGTCCCTCGGCCGCGATGAGGTCGAGAACGAGGCAGCTCCACCCGAAGTCGCGCGCGCCGTGGCCGTCTCCCGTCAGGGGGTCGTAGAACTCGCGAATCCCGGAGCGCTCGACCATCGCGAACGTGCGCCGCGCGAGCTCGCTGGCCACGTCGGCGAATCCGTGCGAGCGCAAGCCGAAGTAGAGGTACCAGTTCACGTTGATCCAGCTCGGTCCGCGCCACGTCGTCTCGGTGCGCCAGCCGGGATCGAAGCTCGGCTCGCTCGCGGCGACGCTCGGGATCGGGAACGGGAGCCAGAATTCGCGCTCGTTCAGCACGTGGTCCTCGACCAGTCGGCGCGCGATCGCCGGATCCAGGTCGTCGAGTATCAGCGGGAACAGTGACGTGAAGGTGAGTACCTTTGCCGGTGTCTCCGACCAGCCGGCGAGATCCCAGAAGGCTCCGGCGCGGTCGTCCCAGCACTTCTCCACGAGGGCGCGCGAGACGCGGCGGCCGCGCGCATCGAACTCCGCGGCCTCCGCTACGGGATAGCCAGCCGCGGCGCAGAGCGTTGCGAGGCAGCGCAGCCCGTCGGCATAGATCGCGTTCACCATGACGTCCTCCCAGGTGAAGACGTCGAGCGCAGCGAGGCGGCCCGGATCCGCGCGCAGCGGCGCGTAAGCGTCGAAGAGCCTTTGCATCGAGCGCCGGAGCGCGGGCAGTGTTTCCGCCGGAGGGTCGTGCGCGATCTCCATGAGCGCGTCGTACTTCGGGCTCGCGTCCAGGCCCGACTCGTCCGGCTGGAGGATCGCGATCAGCGTGTCGTCGTCGGGGTCCCGGTACGCCTTGAGCCAGCGGAAAAAGCGCAGCAGCGGCGGCAGGACCTCCTGCACGAACGCGACGTCCCCGGTCGCCTCGAAGATGCGCGCGACCGCCCGGGCAATGACCGGCGGCTGGATCGTGGCCGTGTAGTACGGGCCGGCGAGCGTAATGGAGTACTCCCGCAGCGCCGCTTCGTGCGCGCCCTTCTCCCACAGCAGCATGTGCGGGATGAAACCGTCCGGGCGAGCGCCTTGGAGCAGGCAACGGACTTCCTGCTCGGCGAGCGCGGGGTCGACGTGGAGCAGCGCGATCGCGTGGAAGGCGCTGTCCCAGAACCACTGGAACGGATAGGTCGAGCCGGAGGGACACACGAAGTCGTACCGCCTGCCATCCCACTCGGAGACCCCGCGCTGACGGTTCGCCGCGAGCACCCGCATTGCGTCGGCGGCGATCGACCGGGTGTCGGCGGTCACCGGAACGCGCGCCCCGGGGCTGCGGATAGACCGCTCGGCACGGACATGACGGTGACGTGAGACTATCCCGCTCCGCTGCGTATCATTTTTGCGATCGAGGGTGATCGCGGCCCCGCTCGGGTGGGGGCACATCGCGAGGAGGATCTGATGGACGAGACAAGCGCCTCCCGGTACTCGCGTCGCACGTTCCTCAAGGTCGCCGCGGCGACGGGTATCGTCGTCGCCTGCGCGCCCGGCGCCACGACGCCGAGCGGGGGCGGGACGACGACCGGCTCGACCGTCTCGGGCACCATCACGGTCAGCTACCCGGACGAGCTCGGCCTGAAGCCGCCGTACGTCGACAAGGCGATCAGCGACCTCAAGGCGAAGTTCCCGAACCTCGAGGTAAAGCACGACCTGCAGAAGGTGGCGAGCGGCGACTACTACACAAAGCTGCTGCTCGCGCTCAGCGCCGGTGACGTGCCGGACGTGATCCACGTCGGCGGCGACCGCATCGGCGAGCTCGCTGACGCCGGATACATCGCGCCCCTCGACGACTACGTCAAGCAGTGGGAGGACTGGAAGAACTACCCCGATTCCGTGAAGAACGGGACCACCTACCAGGGCAAGGTGTGGGCGATCTCGTACGGCCTCGACACGCGCTGGCTGTACGCCCGGCGCGATGTCCTCGATAAGGCCGGCCTCGGCCAGACGTGGCAGCCGACGAAGGTCGACGACATCCTCACCGCGGCGCAGGCCGTCAAGAGCAAGGTCACCGGCGTGCTGCCGTACGCGCTCTACGCCGGCCCCGCCGGGGACACGGGCACCGCGAACCACGCCTTCATCCCGCTCCTCTGGGCCTACGGCGGTGAGCTCCAGGACAAGTCGGGCAAGTGGATCGGCGAGAGCCCCGCGGTGCGCAAGGCCCTCGAGTACTACGCGAAGGCCTACAGCACCGGTCTGTCGCCGAAGGAGATCCTGACGACCACCAAGCCGTGGACGGCGATGCGCGAGAAGGAGGGCAATGGCCAGCTCGCGCTGCTCTTCGAGGGCGGCTGGGTCTACGGCGGCTGGGCGACGAAGGACAAGGCCGCGACCGAGAAGAACGTCGCGTACATGCTCCATCCGACCGAGAGCGGCGGGCCGTCGTTCACGATCGGCGGTCCCGGCACGTGCTGGTTCATCACCGCGAAGAGCAAGAACAAGGACGCCGCCTGGGAGTTCATCAAGGCCTGGAACAACAAGGACACCGTCGCGAAGCTCAACGTCGCCGACCCGCACCCTGTCGCCCGCACGGACTCCGCCGACGTGGCCGAGTTCAAGGCCGAGAAGTACCTCGTCGATTCGACCGAGTCGCTGAAGAAGGCGAAGTTCACCCCCGTGGACGCGAGCTACAGCAAGGTCATCGGCGCGATCCAGAAGGCGACCTCGCGCGCCGCCAGCGGCGAGACGAGCCCCGCCGACGCGGCGAAGCGCTACACCGACGACCTGAAGCAGGCTCTCGGGGCCGACAAGGTCGTCACGCAGTGATCGCGGCCGGAGCGGGGGCGCGGCGAGCCACCCCCGCTCCGGCGCCTCGCCGCATGGGTGGGATGCAGCGCAACTCGGCCTACCTCGCTGGACTCACGCCCGCCGCGCTGCTCCTCGCGCTGTTCTTCGTCGGCCCAACGCTCTGGGCCGCCTACTCGAGCTTCACGAACTCGGCTCTCGTCGGCATCGACGCGGCTCGGCCGCGGTTCGTGGGGATCGCCAATTACCAGCGGCTCCTCAGCGACCCCGACTTCCTCACAGTCATCTGGAACTCCGTCGTCTTCGTGGTCGGCTCCGCGATCATCGGCCAGTTCGTGCTCGGCCTCGCGCTCGCGCTGCTCGTGGACCACTCCGAGCGCCGGGGTTACCGCTTCGCGACGTTCGCGTATGCCGCGATCCTGCTCGCGTGGGTGAACCCGACGGTCATCGCGGGCTTCATGTGGGTCGGCATGTACGACTTCTTCTACGGGTCGCTGAACGTCGGGCTCAAGGCGCTGGGACTGCCTGCGGTGAACTGGCTCGGTGACTACGCCATGGGCTCGCTCATCATCGCCAATACCTGGCGCGGGACGGCGTTCACGATGCTCATCTTCCTCGGCGCGCTGAAGACGATCCCCTCGGACATCTATGAGGCTGCGCGGGTCGACGGTGCGAACGCGTGGCGCCGCTTCTGGGACCACACCCTCCCGAGCCTCAAGCCGATCGCCGCGCTCACGCTCCTCTCGATCACCATGGCGACGTTCGGCACCTTCATCCTCGTCCAGACCCTCACCAACGGGGGGCCTGGGATCCGGACGGAGACGATCGCGCTGTACGCGTACCACGAGGCCTTCCAGTCGTTCGCGATCGGGTACGGCTCGACGATCGCCGTCGTCATGCTGCTCCTCAACTTCGCGTTCGCCGTCGTTTACCTGCGCTGGTCGAAGGCACGGGCATGAGCGTAGGAGCGGAGGCCCAGGCCCAGGTCGTCGTCCCGCGCGCCGTGCGTGGCGCCCCGCGCGGCTCCGCGCTGGAGTGGGTGCTGATGCACGTCGCGTTCGTCGCGGCCGCCGCCTTCTTCCTCGCGCCGTTCATCTGGCTGTTCACCGCCGCGTTCGACCGCGACGCGCAGGCGTACATCCGCATCCCGAGCCAGCCGACGCTCGACAACTTCACCACGATCTTCGGCAAGTACAACTTCGCGATCCCGCTGCTGAACAGCGCGTTCGTCGCGATCTCGACGATGATCCTCGTCGTCTTCAGCGTCTCGCTCGCCGGGTATTCGCTGTCGCGGCTCGACATCAAGCACAAGACGTGGATCACCTACGCGATCCTGCTGCTCCAGACGATGCCGCTCTCGGCCACCATGGTTCCGATCTACGGCCTCGCGCGGCAGCTGGGGCTGCGGAACTCGTACCTCGGGCTCATCCTCATCCACGCGGCGATCGAGCTGCCGTTCCTCGTCTGGCTGATGAAGGGATTCTTCGACTCGGTGCCACGCACCCTCGAGGAAGCGTCGTGGCTCGACGGGCGCTCAAAGCTGCGCGCGCTCTTCGAGATCGTGCTGCCCGTCGCGCGGCCGGGCATCGGCGTCGCCGCGGGGCTGTCGTTCCTCTCCGCGTGGGCGGAGGTGCTCATGGCCCTCATCCTCATCGACCAGCAGAGCATGAAGACGGTGCCGCTCGCGTTCTACGAGACGTTCCGGACGGCCGGCGGGTACACCGAGGTCCAGTACGGGCTCGTGGCGGCGATGGGCGTGCTCTACCTGCTGCCCGTGATGATCGTGTTCTTCGCGACGCGCCGGCTCATGGTCCGCGGGCTCATGAGCAGCACGCGAGGGCTTTGATGGCGGAGCGGCGGATCCTCGTCGAGCTCTACCGGCACAACGCGTGGGCGAATCTCGCGCTGCTCGACGCGTGCGCCGGACTGACGGATGTGCAGCTCGACGTAAGCGCCGCGGGCACGTACGGCCGCCTGCGCGATACCCTCGTCCACATCTGCGCCGCCGAGGAGCGATACGTCACCCGCCTCACCTCGGAGCGCCCCGAGAAGCCCCTGCGCGAAGCGGACGGCTTCCCCGGCTTCGACGACCTGCGCGAGCGCTCGCGCGCGAGCGGAGAGGCGCTTGTGGCGATCGCGACCGGTGCGGACGTCGACTGGATGGTGACCGCGCGGGTCGGCGGCGAGGAGCGGCAGATCGGCGCGAGCGTCGTCCTGACCCAGGCCATCAACCACGCGACCGAGCACCGCCAGCAGGCCATGACCGCCATGGCGCAACAGGGCCTTTCCGTGCCAGACCTGTCCGGGTGGGCGTACGCGGAGACGGTGCGATAGCGGTGGCGAAGGTCGAGTACGACGACGTCTGGAAGCAGTTCGCCGCGCAGAACGCCCCCGCGGTCAAGGGGCTCTCGCTCGACATAGCCGACGGCGAGCTCCTCGTGCTCCTCGGGCCGAGCGGTTGCGGCAAGACCACCGCCCTGCGCATGCTCGCCGGACTCGACTATCCGGACAGCGGCGACATCCGCATCGACGGACGGAGCGTCGTCGCGCTCGAGCCGAAGGACCGCGACGTCGCGCTCGTCTTCCAGAGCTACGCGCTGTACCCGCATATGACCGTGCGCGACAACATCCGGTACCCGCTGAAGGTCCGTGGCCTTCGGCCTGCCGAGCAGGAGCAGCGCGTCGACCGCGCCGCCGAGCTGCTGAAGATCGGCCACCTGCTGCCGCGCAAGCCCGGACAGTTGTCGGGGGGCGAACAGCAGCGCGTGGCGCTCGCCCGGGCGATCGTGCGCGAGCCGCGCGTCTTCCTCATGGACGAGCCGCTGTCGAACCTCGACGCGAAGCTGCGAACGCACACCCGGACGGAGCTGAAGGCGCTGCAGCAGCAGCTCGACATCACGACGATCTTCGTGACCCACGACCAGGCGGAGGCCATGACGCTCGCGGACCGCATCGCGATCCTCGACGGAGGGGAGCTCCAGCAGCTCGGGTCGCCGGACGACGTCTACCAGCACCCCGCGAACCTTTTCGTGGCCCAATTCATCGGCAGCCCGCCGATGAACATTCTCCAGGCCGAGCGCGATGGCCGCGACCTCGTCGTCGACGGCGAGTGGCGGATGCCGGCGCCGCGCGCCGACCTGAACGGCCACGAGAAGGTGACCGTCGGTCTGCGGCCCGAAGCGATCGAGCTCTCCAACGAGCCCGTCCCCGAGGGCCATCCTGCCGAGGTGCTCGTGTCCGAGCCGCTCGGGAGCGAGGTCATCGTGAACGTGAAGCTCGCGTCGGGGCTGCTCAAGGTGCGCACCGCTCCGGAGATCCGGCCGGAGCCCGGCGCGCGCGTGTACCTCCACGCCGACCCCGCGGGAGTGCGAGTCTTCGACGCTGGCTCGGGCGCCGCGCTGCATTGACGCGGTGAAGCCGGCTGACCCGACGAGGCCGGCGCGCTGACGGGAGCGGTCGATCTCGGGCCGCCGAACATCGTGCTCCGCGGGCGATTCGGCCGCGAACACGAGAAGCGCTACAGCCACGTGCCGTTCGACGTCAGGCAGGGGCTGACGCAGTTGCACGTGCGATATGGGTACAGCGATCGGATCGACTCCGATCCGCTCCTGACCGGCGGCAACACGCTCGACATCGGGGTGTTCGACGAGCATGGCATCGCCGCGGGTGGCGGGGGGTTCCGCGGCTGGAGCGGCAGCCACAAGGACGAGTTCACGATCGGCGCCGAGTGGGCGACGCCGCCGTACCGCGCAGGCGCCATCGGGAGCGGCATCTGGCACGTCCTGCTCGGCCCGTACAAGGTCGGGCCGCGCGGATGTGAGTACACGGTGCAGATCTGGTTCGATCCGGGGCTCCCTGAGCCGGTCTCAAGTGACGAGGTGACGACGCGACCGGTGAGCCCGTTGCCGCCCGTGCGCGAGGGGTGGCGCCGCGGTGATCTGCATTGCCATACGGTGTATTCGGACGGCGACTCGCGGCCGGCGGCGATGCTCCGGGCGGCGCGCGCGGCGGGCCTCGACTTCCTCGGCGTGACCGACCACAACAACGTCGCGCACCACGCGGAATACGCGCGGGCCGAAGCGGAGGTGGGCGGCGTGACGATCATCCCCGGCGTCGAGGTCACCACGTACGGAGGGCACTGGAACGCGTGGGGTACCGACCGGTGGTGGGACTTCCGCGACCCGACCGCGGCCGCCGTGCAAGACACGATCCGGGCCGCGGCCGCCGCTGGCGCGCTGGTGAGCGTGAATCATCCGAAGCCCTTCGGCCCGGCGTGGGAGTACCCGGAGGTCACCGGCTACGCCGCGGTCGAAGTCTGGAACGGGTCGTGGCTGCGCCTCAACGCGATCGCGCTCGCATTCTGGGAATCGCGCCTACTTGCCGGCGAGCGCCTCGTCGCGGTCGGCGGGAGCGACACGCACCTGCTGAAGGGCCCCGACGCGGACCAGCGCCACTCGCCCGTGCCCGGCAACCCGACCACGTGGGCGCGCACCGGAGAACGGCGTGACGCCGAGGCGATCATCGCGGCGCTGCGCGCGGGCCAAAGCTTCGTGTCGGCCTCAGCACGCGGACCGCAGCTGTACCTCGATCCCGAAGATGGGCACGCCCGGATCGAGGCGGTCGGCGCCGGCGGGGCGGCGCTGCTCGTGCTGACGGACGCCGGGTGCGTCGCCGCGGCGCCGGTCGCGAGCGATCGCTGGGAACGGCGCGTCGCGATCCCGGCCGGGGCGCGATTCGTCCGCGCCCAGGTCGTCGACGCCGCGGGTCAGCTCCTCGCGCTGACGAATCCGGTCTGGGCCGACGCTCTCTGAGGGTTCGGGCCGGACCCGCACGTGTTGAAGTTCTTGGGGGAGGTCGGATGACATGAAGGCGAGGGTCGAGGCGACGTTCGACATCACGGGCTGGGACGATCAGCCGTATGACGAGCACGACGGGGTGAAGCTGAGCCGGACGCGGGTGACGAAGATCTTCCACGGTGGCATCGAAGGGGAGAGCACCGCGGAGCTTCTGATGGCCTTCGGGCACGACGGATCGGCGGCGTACGTCGGGTTCGAGCGAATCTCCGGCCGCATCGACGGGCGCCCGGGCAGCTTCGTGCTCCACCACAACGCGACCGCGTCAGCGGGGACCCAATCCGCCGACTGGACGGTCTTGCCGGGCTCGGGGACCGGCGAACTCGTGGGTCTGCGGGGAACGGCGCGCATCGCGGGCGACTCGAAGACCGGCCACACGTTCACTCTCGACTACGAGGCGCCCTGACCCGCGCTGCGCTTGCCGCCGAGGAACGGGTGAGGGTCAGTTGTCTACAGGAGAACCTGTCCCGGGGTCTCCCGGGGTCGCGCTGCCATCCGGCGGACCGCGGCCCCGGTCGCGTCCGTCGCACCGAGGCGGCTGGGAGGCTCTACCGGCCCATGAGCGCGAGGGCCGCGGGGGTCGGCCCGCCGAACCTGCCAGCGTGGAAGTCGCGATACGCCTCGACGATCTGTTCCTGCGTGTTCATGACGAATGGGCCGTACGCGACGACAGGTTCGCGGATCGGCTTTCCCGTGACGATGAGCAGGCGCACGGGTGCCTCCGTGCGGATCTCGAGCGACGATCCGCCGCTGGTCGCGGTGGGATAGTCGAGCCACAACACCTGGTCCGCCCTGCCGACGACCGCGTCGACACCGAATCGCGCCTCGCCCTCCACCACGTGGATGAACCCGTTGTGTGACGCGGGAATGGGCACGATCGTCCGGCTGTCCGCGGCGACGCGCATGTCGAGGTACAGCACGGGGGTGTGGTTCGCGGTCGGCGCCGCGACGCCCTCGAGGCTCCCTGAAACGACGCGGATATCGGTCCGGCCATCGTCGACCCGCTGCGCGTTCCGCGCGAGCAGGTCCTGGTAGTTGGACTCGACCATCTTCTCCGCAGCGGACAGATTGAGCCACAGCTGGAGCGTGTGCGACGCGCTCCTGTCGCTGGGCAGCTCGGAGTGGACGATGCCGCTGCCGGCGGTCATCCATTGCAGGTCGTCGGCGGACAGCACGCCCTGGTTGCCGCGGTTGTCGGCGTGCGCGAGCTCGCCCTCGAGGACGAGCGTGACCGTCTCGATCCCGCGGTGGGGGTGGTCCGGGAAGCCGCCGGGCTCCTGCATCCAGTCCTCCATGAGAAGGAGGAAGGGGTCGAACTCCTCCCACCGGCCGGGCGCGATGAGCGGTCGGTTCGTCATCCCCGGAGCGAAGGTGCGGGGCTCGCCCGGGGTCGCGACCAGACGGATCCCGCGCATCAGTCCCCGAACGCCGGCGCGGGACTCTCCGCGCGTGCCACCTGTCCGCGGCTGCGCGACCGGATCGGCACCTCCTTGAGGAACACCGATGCGACAAGCGCGATCAGAGAGGCGGCCATCGCCACAAGGAAGATGTCGTGCAGCGTCGTGGAGAGGCCTGCGCGCACGGCGACGATGACGGAGTCGAACACCTGCTGGAACTGCGGCGGCACGGCCGCGCGGGCCGCGGCGAGCGAGTTCGGGTCGAACAGGGTCTGCGTGTTCGTGGAGCCCGATGGCGCGAACGCGCGAGCCTGCGGAGGCAGGTTGAGCGCGTCGATCTTCGC
>JBBPYG010000025.1:0-12981 GCA_038200085.1 Candidatus Limnocylindria bacterium
GCCCCGCTTGCCAACGTACTGGGCGAGACGGTGCTCGCACTGGAGCTCCAGCCGAACCGTCCCGATTGCCTCGGCGTCGTCGGCATCGCGCGCGAGGTCGCGGCGCTCACGCGGGGCCGCCTGCGCGGACCGGAAGGAGCGGCGCTCGAATTCGTGGACCTGGGCGACAGGCTCGACGTGCACATCGACGACGCGCAGGGATGCCCGCGTTTCGCGGCCGCGCTGCTCGAGAACGTGCGCGTCGGGCCGTCGCCGCGCTGGATGCAGGAGCGCCTCACCTCCGCCGGGATGCGGCCGATCTACAACGTCGTCGACATCACGAACTACGTGATGCTCGAGCTGGGGCAGCCGCTGCACGCGTACGACGCGGAACGCGTTCGCGGCCGCACCCTGATCGCGCGGCGCGCCGCGGCCGACGAGCGCCTGCGGACGCTCGACGGCGTGGAACGCGCGCTGCCACCAGGCGCGCTTGTCATCGCCGACGCCGAGCGCGCGCTCGGCGTCGCCGGCGTCCTCGGAGGCGAGGACTCGGAGATCCGCGCCGAAACGACGACCGTCGCGCTCGAGTGCGCGTCGTTCGAGCCGCGCGGGATCGGCCGGACCGCGGCGGCGCTCGGCCTGCACGGGTCATCGGGCAGCGCCGCGGCCCGGAGGTTCGCGTGGGAGCTGAGCCCGGCGCTCGTGCCCCAGGCGCTCGCGCGCGCCGTCGAGCTGCTCGAGCGCCACGCGGGCGCACGCTGCGCCGGCGCCGTCGACCGCTACCCGCGCCCGCGCGCCGTCACGCCGGTCCGACTGCGCGGCGCCGACATCGCGCGTGTGCTCGGGACGCCGATCGCGGACGACGACGCCGTCGACGCCCTGCGCCGCCTCGAGTTCGAGGTCGAGGTCCACGGCGGCGAGATCATCGCCACGCCGCCGGCCATCCGCACGGACATCGCGATCCCCGAGGATCTGGTCGAGGAGGTGGCACGCATCGTCGGCTACGAGCACATCCCGACGCGCATCCCCGACGGACCGCTCCCGCTCCACGAGGCGCACCCGCTCGAGGACCTCCGGGAGCGCGCGCGCGACGCCCTCGTCGGATTCGGGCTTCAGGAGACGATCTCGTATTCGCTCATCGATCCGGCGTGGCTCGCGCGCCTCACCGCCGACGGGACGCCGATCGCGCCCTCGCCACTCCTGGTCACGAACCCGACCAGCGTCAGCCAATCGGCGGCGCGCCCGACGCTCCGCGCGAGCCTCCTCGACACGCTCCGCCGGAATCACCGGCAGCGCGCCAGCCTCGGCGTGTTCGAGATCGCGCCGGTGTACCTGCCCCGCGCGCGCGACCTGCCGGAGGAGCGCTGGACCATCGCCGTCGGGCTCGCGGGTGACGCCGAGCCGGTGCGTGAGGGCGAGACGTGGCTCGTCGCGCGACGCCCGTGGGACGTGCGGGACCTTGAGGGCCTGGTGAGCGGCCTTTGCGACGCGCTCGGCGTGGCCCGCCCGCACGACGGCGTGGCGGCCGGCGCGCCCGGCATGCACCCGGGGCGCTCCGAGACGTGGACGCACGACGGCCGGATCGCGGTCGCGTGGGGGCAGCTCGACCCGCGCGTGGCCGCGGCGTGGGACCTGCCCCCGGCGGCCTTCGTCGCCGAGCTCGACCTCCGGTCGCTGTTCGCGCTCGCGCGGCGAACGACGGTGACCGTGCCGTCGCGCTACCCGGCCGCGACGCGCGACCTCGCCATCGCGCTCGACGAGGCGGTCCCGTATGGCGACGTGCAGCGCGCGATCCGCGACGCGGCAAGGTCGGGACTCGAGTCCGTGGCGCTGGTCGACATCTATCGCGGTCCGCAGGTGGGCGAGGGCCGTAAGTCCGTCGCGGTGAGGCTGACGTTCCGCTCGGAAACAGGGACGCTCGCGGAGGATGACATCGAACGCTCGCTGCGGCGGATCGAGGGGCGCCTGGGGCACACGCTCGGAGCGACCGTGCGTTCGTGACGCGGGCGCCCGCGCGGCCGGCGCCGCTGTCCGGATCGGTACGCTCGCCGCGGACCGGCGACGCGTCGACCCACTCCGCGTAACGGGCGTCGTGCGCCTCGAACCGCGCCTGCGGCGCTCGTTCTATGCGCGGCCGACGCTCGAGGTCGCGCGCGACCTCCTCGGCAAGATCCTGGTGTACGAGAGCGCGGCCGGGCGACGCGCGGCGCGGCTCGTCGAGGTCGAGGGCTACCTCGGTGCCGTCGATCCCGCATCCCACGCGTTCCGCGGCAGGCCGACGGCCCGTACCGCACCGATGTTCGGACCGCCGGGCAGGACCTATGTCTACTTTGTCTACGGCATGTACTTCTGCATGAACGTCGTCGCCGAACGGGCCGGCACAGCCGGCGCCGCGCTCCTCCGTGGCGCAGAGCCGGTGCTCGGGCTCGGCGACGATCCGCGGGCGCTCGCGGGCCCCGGGAAGCTGTGCCGCGCGCTCGGGATCACGACGGCGCAGACGAACTGGGATCTCGTCACCTCGCCGCTCCGGATCCATTCGGCGCCCCAGGTCCCGGACGACGCGGTGCTCGGGACGCCGCGGATCGGGCTCAATCCGGGCGCGACCAAGCACGAGCCGTGGCGGTTCGTCGTTCGCGGCTCAGCGGGAGTCTCACGTGGATAGCGCGAAGGTCCTCGCCACGCTCGAGTTCACGACCGTTCGCGAGATGCTCGCCGATGCGACCTCGTTCCTGCCCGGCCGGGAATTGGCGGAAGCGCTCGCGCCGGTGCGCGAGCTGGCCATCGCCGAACGGCTGCAGGACGAGACCGATTCCGCGCGCTCCCTGTTGCGAGCGGTCCCCTCGGCCGGACTCGCGGGGGCGCGAGACATCCGCGAACCGCTGCGCCGCGCGACCCTCGGGGGCATGCTCGACCCCGACCAGCTGCTGATGATCGCCGACACGACGCGCGCCGCGAGCCGTCTGTTCACCGACGTGCACGGCCATCCTCCGATCGCGGCGAAGGCGCGGTTCGCGCGGCCTCCCGAGCCGCTCGCCGTCGCGATCGAACACGCGATCGGCAGCGGAGGAGAGGTGCTCGATCGCGCGAGCGTCGTCCTCGCGAACGCGCGCGCGGCGCTGCGCGCGGCCCAGTCGCGGCTGCAGCAGCGGCTCGACGCGCTCGTCCGGTCGCCCGAGCTCGGACGGTTCCTGCAGGAGCCGATCGTCACGCAGCGCTCGGGGCGCTACGTGGTGCCGGTCAAGGCGGAATACCGGGGTGCGGTGAAGGGCATCGTCCACGACCAGTCGGCGTCCGGCCAGACCGTGTTCATCGAGCCGCTCGACGTGCTCGAGGCGAACAACGCCGTGCGCGAGGCCGAGCTCGCCGAGCAGCAGGAGGTGCTGCGCGTCCTCGAGCGCCTCTCGCGTTCGGTCGAGGCGTCCGCTGAGGACCTCGCCGCGGTCCTTCGAGCGCTCGCGGACATCGACCTCATCCTTGCCAAGGCGCACCTGGGGGAGTCGCTCGGCTGCGAGCGGCCCACGCTCAACGCGGATGGCCGTGCGGACCTGATCGCCGCCCGGCATCCGCTCCTCGTGACGCAGGGGTCGGACGTCGTGCCGATCGACGTTCGCCTCGGCACCGACTTCCGCGTCCTCGTGATCACGGGGCCGAACACCGGAGGAAAGACGGTGACGCTGAAGACGCTCGGGCTGTTGCAGCTCATGGCCGCGAGCGGCCTACAGGTCCCTGCCGCGCGAGGTAGCGCGCTGCCCGTGGTGCGCCGGGTCTTCGCGGACATCGGCGACGAGCAGTCGATCGCGCAATCGCTGTCGACGTTCTCATCGCACCTGCGCAATGTCGTGGCGACGCTCGCGGATGCCGAACGGGGAGACATCGCGCTGCTCGACGAGGTGGGCGCAGGTACCGATCCCGACGAGGGCGCGGCCCTCGCGATGGCCGTGCTCGAGACGCTGCTCGAGCGTGGGGTCCTCGTGGCCGCGTCCACGCACTACCCAGAGCTGAAGGCCTTCGCACTGAACACGCCCGGCGTGTCGAACGCGAGCGTCGAGTTCGACGCCGAGACGCTGCGGCCGACGTACCGCGTCCACGTGGGACTTCCCGGGTCCTCGAACGCCTTCGCGATCGCTTCGCGTCTGGGGCTCGACCGCGCCGTGCTCGACCGCGCGGAGGCTCACCTGTCCGAGCTGCACCGTTCCCTCGAGCGCACCCTGCAACTCGCCGAACGTCAGCGGACCGAGCTTGCCTCTGCCCTGGAGGAGTCGCGGATCGCCGCGGCCGATGCGGCCCGGGCGCTCGCGGACGCCCACGCGGAGGCGGAGCGCATCCGGGACGACGCCGAGCGTGCGCGCGAGCGCGCTCGCCATGAGTCCGAGGAGCTGATCCTCCAAGCCCGGCGCGCGCTGCGCCAGGCCGAGGACGCGCGCGACCAGGGCGGCCGGCGCAACCTCGTCGAGGAGGCGCGCGAGGCCCTCGCCGCGAGCGAGCGCGCGACGCGCGACGCCGTGCCCGAGCCCGTCGCCCCGCGGGCGCTTCCGGTGTCGATCGGCGGGCCCGTGCTGATCCGCGGCATGACCCAAGAGGGCACGCTCGTGTCGATCGACGACCGCGGGATCGCCGAGGTCGTCTCGGGCCAGCTGCGGCTGCGCGTGCCAAGCGGCGAGCTCCGTCCGGCCCCGGCACGGGTAGCCTCACCGATCGTCAGCACGCGAGCGCAGGTGACCGGGTCCGTCGCGAATTCGCCGCTGCAGCTCGACCTCCGCGGCGCGCGCGCCGAGGAGGCGCTCGAGGTGCTCGACCGCTACCTCAACGACGCCGCCGTCGCGGGAAACGACCGCGTTCGAATCGTGCACGGCAAGGGCACCGGGGCGCTGCGGGCGGCGGTCCGCGAGACGCTCGCGCGGCACCCGCTCGTGCAGGAACAGACGCCCGCCTCGGCCGCGGAGGGCGGCGATGGGGCGACGATCGTCCGGCTGTGATCCGTCGGCCTCAGCCATAGCATCAGGATGCTCGATTGTCGGCATCGTGATGCTAGGATCGGCCGATGAGGACCACGGTGACGCTCGCGGACGACGTGGCCGCGGCGGTGAAGCGGCTGCGTCGCGAACGCGCGCTCGGCCTGAGCGCAGCCGTGAACGAGCTCATCCGTGCCGGGCTCAGCCGCGCCGAACGACCGGCTCGCTTCGTGCAGCGCACGCATGACTTGGGCGCGGGGATCGACTACACGAACGTCGCCGATGCCCTGGAAACGCTCGATGGCCCTTCCGCGCGCTGATGCTCGTCGACGCGAACCTCTTGCTCTTCGCCGTTCACCGTGGAAGCCCGTTCCATGCGGCCGCGCGCAAGTGGCTGACTGACCAGCTCAACGGATCCCACCGAGTGGGCATCCCGTGGCAGAGCTTCGCCGCCTTCCTCCGCATCGCGACGCATCCCCGCGCCTTCGATAGACCGCTCGACCCGGTGACGGCTTGGCGATCCGTGACCGATTGGCTCGCGGCCGGGCCCGTGTGGATCCCCGAGCCGGGTCCGCGCCACGCCGAGATACTCGGGCAGCTCATCGTGCGGCATCGCCTTCAGGGCAATCTCATTCCAGATGCGCAGCTCGCCGCGCTCGCGATGGAGCACGGGCTGTCCGTCCTCTCCGCGGATTCGGACTTCGCGCGCTTCACGGGCGTCCGCTGGGAGAACCCCCTCACTTCGCATACCTGACGGCGCTGTCCGCGGATGACTTCCGCGCCGCCGAGGCGGCAGGTCGCGCGCTGAGCCTCGACGAAGCGATCGCCGACGCGCTCGCCATCGGGTGAACGTGACCGCTACAGAAGCCGCTCCATGGAGATCCCGGCCGAGCCGAGCGCCGTGGCGATCTCGGCATCGTCGTCGTCGATGACGCGCGCGTCCCGCAGCTGGCGGCGCATGGCGGCGTGCAGC
This sequence comes from Candidatus Limnocylindria bacterium, assembly GCA_038200085.1. GTDB lineage: Bacteria > Chloroflexota > Limnocylindria > P2-11E > P2-11E > JALYKU01. The sequence continues at coordinate 5,905 of JBBPYG010000025.1, forward strand.
GGCATCCCGGCCGGAGGTCGCCACGCCACGCTCGCGTCGCGCGGCGGAGCTGGCTCCGCGAGAGGCGCCTCCGCGCGAAAGAGGTGCAGGACGAAGTGGTACCGGCCCGCCGGAACGCTCATCACCTCGTAGAGGGCGAGCAGGCGCAACTCGGCAAGCTCGAGCCCGGTCTCCTCTCCGACCTCGCGGCGCGCGCCCGCCTCGATGCGCTCGTGGGCGCGGACCGTGCCGCCGGGCAGTAGCCACGCGCCGGCGAAGGCGCCGTCAGGCTGGAGCACCATCAGCACGCGACCGGACCGATCGGTCGCGAGGACCACCGCGCGCACGCTCGGCCCGCGCTCCTCGTCAGCCACGTCGCATCAGCGGAGGCCGCGCCGGGAGCGCAAGCGTCCTCGCCCGTCGTCAGCCACGGCGGATCAGCGCGGGCCGCGGATCGCGCGAGGCGCCACCGCGCAGCGGCGTCACGGGCTGCGCGATGGCGCGGGGGTGCGAGCGGGAAGCGTGGGCGCGGGCGTCGGCGATGGGCTCGGCGTGCGCGGGCTCGGGGAGGGCGTCGGTGCCGCGCTCGGCGGCGGGGCCGTGGGCGACGGCGTGGTCGACGGCGAAGCCGTGGCGCTCGGACTCGGGCTCGGACTCGGACACGGATCGGGGGATGCGAGATTCCAGCTGTAGCGCTTGTAGGTGTGGGCGCCCGCCATCGCCTCCTTGACCCACTGGTCGGTGAACGGTTTCCACGCCGCCGGTCCCGCCTCGCTCACGCGCATGACCACCCGTCTGCCGCCGTCGGATGACGGGCAGCCCTCGACGTACCAGTCGTCCTTCTTCGCGGGCGCCGTCCCTCGCACGAAGATCTCGCTCGACGTGAAAGGAGTGAGGTTGGTCGGGAGGAGCCCGGAGCCGTAACCACCGAACGCGCCCGGAGCGACGACGACGTCGGCGGACACGACGTTCGGCGGGCGCTCCCAGTCGCGCGCTGGGATGCCTTGGAAGATCTCCTTCATGTAGTCGCGCCAGAGCTGACCCGGTCCAAGAGCGCTCGAGAAATCGCGGGAGCTCATGACCTCGCCGTTGCTGTTGCCCATCCACACCCCGGTCACGAGCGTTGGGGTGAAGCCCACCGCGTACACGTCCTTCAGGTTGTCCGTCGTGCCCGTCTTCAGGCCCGCGGGGCGGCCGATGTTCGTGAAGGTGCCGAACACGAAGTCCTTGTCCGGCTGCGTCGTGTCCTTGAGCATGTCCACCATCACGTATGCGGTTCCCGCGTCGAGGACGCGCCGCTGCTCGTAGTCCTTGTGCTCCCAGATGACCCTTCCCTTGGGGTCCTCGACCTTGAGGATGTACGTCGGCTGCACGCGCACGCCGAGATTCGCGACGACGCCGTAGGCGCTGGTCATATCGACCAGCTTCACTTCCTTCGAGCCGAGCGTCAGCGAGAGGCCGGCCGAGTTCGCGTCGATGTCGGTCGTGATGCCCAGGTCGTGCGCGGTCTGGATCGTGTCCGCGACGCCCGAGTACTGCGCCAGGAACTTCACCGCCGGCACGTTGCGTGACTCGCGGATGGCCTGCCGCATGGTCACCGGGCCGTGGTACTGGAGATCGGCGTTCTCCGGCTTGTAGTTGCCGCCGAAGTCCGTGCGCGCGTCCACGACGACCGTCGCGGCGGTCGCGCCCTTCTTCAGCGCGGTGAGATAGTTGAACAGCTTGAACGACGAGCCCGGCTGGCGCAGACCGATCCCGGCGACGTCGAACTGCCCTTGCACGCGAGGATCGTCGCGCTGCTGGTAGTCGACGGACCCGGCGTAGGCGAGGATCTCTCCGCTCGTCGCGTCCATCGATACGAGCGCCGCGTTCCAGACGTTGCTCCCGTGCAGGCCATCGACGTGCTCCTTCGCCTGCCGCTCCGCGGCCTGCTGGATCCGCGTGTCGAGCGTCGTCGTGACCTTGTATCCACCCCGCGTCACCGCCGACTCATCGCCGAGGATCGCGGTCAGCTGGTTGCGCACTTGGAACACGAAGTGCGGCGCGGTGATCGACGCGACCCGCGGCCCGACCGTCTTGATCGGTTCCGCCTCCGCCGTCGCGCGCTGCTGCTCGGTGATCGCGCCCGTGTCGACCATCTGATCGAGCACGTACGACCGGCGGGCCTTCGCGCGCGCCGCGTTCTGCACCTGCGACGGGTCGAGGATCGAGGGCGCCTGGGGTAGGCCCGCCAGCAGGGCCGACTCGGCGACGGTCAGCGTGCGGAGATCCGATTTGCCGAAGTACGTCTGCGCGGCGGCTTTCACACCGTAAGCCTGGTTCCCGTAGTAGATCTGGTTGAAGTACAGCGTCAGGATCTCGTTCTTCGAATACGTCCGCGTCGCCTGGATGGCCAGGATCGCCTCCCGCACCTTCCGCTTGATGCTCGATTCGTTGCCGACGATGCGCTGCTTCACGAGCTGCTGGGTGATCGTCGAGGCGCCACCCTGTCCGCTGCCGCGGTGGGTGAGGTCGGAGAAGATGGCGCGGGCGATCCCGAAAAGGTCCACCCCGGGGTTGGAGAAGAAGCTCTTGTCCTCCGCCGCGACGGTCGCGTCGACCAGGCTCTTGGGCAGCTGGTCGAAGGTGACGATCTCCCGCTGCTCCACCTCGAACTGGTACAGCAGCGTCTTCCCGTCACGGTCGTAGACCTTCGTCGACTGGGCGAGGGGGTCCTTCGAAAGGTCGGCCACCGAAGGCAGGTCGTCGGTGAAGTACGCGAACGCCACGAGCGTTCCGACGAGTCCGAGGCCGAGCAGGCCGAGCAGCACGCCGAGGACCACGCCCCGGATGCCCGGCAGCCTCCGGCCGGAGCCCCCGCCGCGGCGGGACGTGCTGTACGCGCCGCGGCGGAGCGCGTGGTCGTGGGTCGTCGAGCGAGCGATGGCTCAATCGTAGAGGCTCCCAGAGGCCCATATCCTTTCGGGCATGCCGGTGCGTCCCACGGAGGCATCCCTCGACGAGTTCTTGACCCGCGCGGTGGCGCGTGTCATCGACCGGGAGCACCTGCGGGCGCTGCTCGCGAGCGGCGAGCGGCGTCTCGTCATCAAGCAGGGTTTCGACCCGACCCGGCCCAATCTGCACCTCGGCCACGTGGTCTGCCTGCGCAAGCTGCGCCAGTTCGCCAAGTGGGGTCACGAGATCGTGATCATCGTGGGCGACTGGACGACGCAGATCGGCGATCCGACCGACCGCGACGAGAGCCGTCCGACGATGTCCCACGAGCAGGTCCTCGAGAACGCCGCGACGTACCTCGCGCAGTTCCACCGCGTGGTGCCGCGCGAGGGCGTCCGCATCGTGCACCAGAACGAATGGTTCGGCCGCTTCACGCTGACGGACGTGATCCGCCTCGCGGCGCGCTTCACCACGCAGCAGATGCTGGCCCGCGAGGAGTTTCGGAAGCGCATGGCCGCGAATGCCCCGATCCCGGTGAAGGACCTCCTCTACCCGCTGCTCCAGGCGTACGACTCCGTCGCCATCGAAAGCGACGTCGAGGTCGGCGGCACGGACCAGGAGTTCAACGTGCTCGTCGGCCGTCAGCTCCAAGGGCAGGTCGGCCAGCGGCCGCAGAACGTGTTCATCATCCAGCTCCTCGAGGGCCTCGACGGCGAGAAGATGAGCAAGTCGAAGCCGGCGACCGCGATCTGGCTCACCGACACGCCGGAGCAGGTCTACGGAAAGGTCATGGCGATCAAGGACGACCTGATGCCGCACTACTTCGAATGGGCGACAGACATGCCCCTGGGCGAGGTCCGAGCGACGCTCGAGGCGCTCGCGAAGCAGGAGCTGCACCCCCGGGACGCGAAGGCGATGCTGGCGCGCCGGATCACATCCGAACTGCACTCGCCCGCGGCCGCGGAAGAGGCTTCGGCCGCCTTCGCGCGGCAGTTCCGCGAGAGAGGGGCGCCAGCCGAAGCCGAGGTCGTCACGCTCGCGCGCGACGGCTCCGGTTATGTCCCGGTCGTCGATCTTCTGGTGCGCGCGGGGCTCGCGAGCAGCCGCTCCGAAGCGCGGCGCGTCGTCAGCCAGGGCGGCGTGCGCGTGAATGGGCGCGCCGCCGACGCATCCACCGCGGTCGCGTCGGAGGGAGAGCCGCTCGTGCAGGTGGGCAGGCGCCAGGCGCGACGCATCCGCTGGGCGGAGGGCGCGTGACCCACGCGCCGCTCGTCGTCGCGGTCGTGCCCTTCGGCGCGCGCGGCGGTGGCCCAGCAGCGGGTGCGTGGGCCCGTCAGATCGCGCGGCGCGTCGTCGAGCGTTTCGCCGACGCGGGCGGCGCCGCGGGGATCGAGCTGCGGCCGGTGTTCATGGTCACCGTCGCCGAAGGCAGCGCGGGTAGTGGCTACCTCGTGCTGGGCTCGACGCCGGGTCCCGAGCTCGCGGCGGACTACGGATCCTCGGTCGGCGCGAGCCACGTGCTGACCGGGACCTACCTGCAGGAGGACGAGGGGGCGGCGCTCGAGGTCACGCTCGTGGGCGTCGCGACGAAGGAGAGCGTGGGCAGCGAGCGGATCGACGCAGGCGAGCTGCGCACCGTCGAGCCCGTCCTGGCGGGATGGGTCGCCCGCGCCCTCGGGATCGAGACCGGCGCCGACACGGCCGGCCCGGCCGCCGCCAACGACGCCGCGTACAAGGCGGTGCTCGAGGCGATGGACGAAGAGGTCAACGCCACGCTACTGCGCACGAGCGATCCCGAGCGCGCCGCTGTCGCGATGGATCGCGCGCTGCGCCGTCACCTCGACGCGCTCCGCGCCGACCCAGGGTGCGCCGCGGCTGAGCAGCGCCTGCTGGTGCTCGCGGCGGGGTCGCTCGAACACCGGGACGAGCCGCGGCACATCGCGTCGCTCGAGGCGCTGACCCAGCTGGGCGGGCGATCCTGGCGCGCGCACTATCTACTCGGCGAGCTCCGAAGGAGCGCCGGCGACCGGCCCGGCGCGATCCTCGCGTTCGAGCACGCTGACGCGCTCAAGTCGCTCTCCGACACCGACCAGCTGCGCCTCGCGCAGCTCTACGTCGAGTCCGGCGCTCCCGAAAGCGCCGCCGCGCGCCTTCGCCGGATCGCGAGGGAAAGCGAGGACTACACGGCGGCTCGCTCGCTCCTGGGCGCCGTCGCGGCGCAGCGAGGGGACTTCGCGGCGGCGGCGGAACGCTACCGCGAGGCGCTCGCCGCCGGGGCGCCGAACGGGATGCGCGTGAGCCTCGCCCGCGTGCTGATCCTCGGCGGCCGGCGGGACGACGCGCGCGAGGAGCTCATCGCCCTTCTGCAGCGCGAGCGGGCCGGAGAGATCGCGGCGGCCGCGCGGCGGCTGCTGTTCGGCCTGGCTTCGCCCGACCTCGAGCGGGACCTCGAAACGTCGGGACGCGCGGCGATCGAAGCCGGCGAGACGGAGCTTCCCCGCGCGATGGCGACGCTCCACCGGATCGTGTCGACGGCGCCCGACCTGTGGGAGGCGCACTTCGGCCTCGGGCTTCTCGCTCGGCGCGCCGGGGATGTCCAGACCGCCGAGCGCGACTTCCGGCGAGCGCTCGAGTTGTGGCCCGATCAGCCGGACGCGCTGCACGAGCTCGGCGTCGCCCTGTTGCAGGCCGGCCGCGTCGACGATTCGCGCGCGCTGCTCGAGTCCGCCGCCGAGCTGCGGCCGGACGACGCGGGCTACGTCGCCGACGCCGGCTTCGCCCAGCTGCGTGCGGGGGAGCTGGACAGGGCGCGCTTCAGGCTGGACCAGGCGCAGCGCCTGGATCCGGACGACCGCATAACCGCGGCGTACCGCGGAGAGCTCGAGAGGATCGAGGCCGAGGTCGCGAGGGGACGCGGATGATCCGGCGTCCTCGGGTCGTCATCCTCGGAGGCGGTTTTTCCGGGCTTCACCTGGTGCGGTGGCTCGAGCGCCTGCTGCGCCGGGGCGAGATCGACGTGACGCTCATCGACCGCAACGACTACCACCTCTTCACGCCGCTGCTGTACCAGGTGGCGACCGGCGAGCTTCCGCCGCACGCCGTCGCGTACCCGCTGCGGCGCGCGACGGCGCACGCGGGCTTCAGCTTCGTGAAGACAGAAGCCCACGCGATCGACACGGAGGCGCGCGTCGTACGGACGGCAGACGGCGATTTCGCGTACGAGCACCTCGTTCTAGTGCCGGGCAGCATCACGAACGACTACGGGATCCCGGGTGTGCGCGAGCATGCGCTCCCGCTGAAGCTGCTCGGGGACGCCGAGGCCGTCCGCCGCCGCATCCTCGATAGCTTCGAGCGCGCCGTCGTCGAGCGCGACCCGGCGAGAAGGCGTGAGCTGCTCACGTTCGCGATCGTCGGCGCCGGACCGGCGGGCGTCGAGACCGCGTCGTCGATCCGCGACCTGATGGACCACTCGCTCCGGCCGATGCACCGATCGATCGACTTCGACCGCGACGTCGCGATCATGCTCATCGACGCCTCCGACCGCGCTATCCCGCAGATGGACCGCCGCCTGAGCCGTCTCGCGGCGAAGCGGCTCGCACAGCAGGGGGTGCAGGTCCTGATGCGCACCCTCGTCACTGAGATCCGTCCCGCGGCGCTGCGGCTGAAGGACGGCCGAGAGGTCCGCGCGCAGACGATCGTCTGGGCGGGCGGAGTGCGGACGCACCCGCTGGTGAGCGGGCTTGCCGGCGTCCCGCACGCCCGTGATGGCCGGGTCGTCGTGGACAGCGCATTCCGGATCGGCGGGCGTGATGACCTCCTCGCTTTCGGCGACGCCGCCTTCATGGACTGGCACGGGAAGCCGCTCGCGCAGCTCGCGCAGGTCGCGACGCTCGAGGCCCCGAGCGTCGCGGCGAACATCGCGCACCTCGTCCGAGGCGAGCCCCTCGAGCCGTACCGGCACAAGGCCAAGGGCGACCTGATCGCGCTCGGGCGAACCCACGCCGGCGCGAACATGCTCCGCCTTGGCCCTGTACCAACGGGGAACATCGTCTTCGGCGGCTTCCTGGCGTGGACCATCTGGCGCGTCAACTACCTGTTCCAGCTCCTCGGCGTGCGCAATCGCGCGACGCTGCTGGCCGAGTGGACGCTCTCGTACTTCGTGAC
>JBBPYG010000026.1:0-5445 GCA_038200085.1 Candidatus Limnocylindria bacterium
ACCGTCATGGCGTAGTCGAGGTACGCCTTGCGCATCTCGGCCTGGATGTCCACGCCGACCATCCGCTCGTCCCCAGGTTGCTCGATCACTCCGTCCTCACCCTCGCTTCACTACAGGTCGAGCGACGCCTTCTTGGCGTTCGCCATGATCCATTTCTTGCGGCCCTCGACCTCCGATCCCATGAGCTCGTCGAACACGAGGTCGGCCTGTTCGGCGTCCTCGAGCGTGACCCGGCGCAGCGTGCGCGTCGCCGGGTTGAGCGTCGTGTCCCATAGCTGCTCGGCGTTCATCTCGCCGAGACCCTTGTACCGCGCGACCGCGGGGTCCTTGCCGCCCTTCCCGTCGTCGCTTCCCTCATCGGTGTTCGTCGACGCGTCGGGGTCCTCCCCCCGTGCCGCGGCCCCCTTAGCCTTGCGGTCGTCGCGCTTGGTCTTCGCGACGCCCTTCAGCTCCCTGATCGCCTTGTCGCGCTCGCCGTCGGAGTACGCCCAGCGGATGTCCTTGCCGAGCTGGAGCCGGTACAGCGGCGGCTGGCCGATGTAGATGCGGCCGTCCTCGATGAGCGGGCGGAAGTGGCGGTAGAGCAGCGTGAGCAGCAGCGTGCGGATGTGCGATCCGTCGACGTCGGCGTCGGCCAGGAGGATGGTCTTGCCGTAGCGGAGCTTCCCGCTCTCGAAGTACTCGCCGATGCCCGTGCCGAGCGCGGTGATGATCGCCTTGATCTCCTCGTTCCCGAGCATCTTGTCGGCGCGCGCCTTCTCGACGTTCAGGATCTTTCCGCGCAGCGGCAGGATCGCCTGGAAGCGGCGGTCGCGGCCGGCCTTCGCGGTGCCGCCGGCGGAGTTGCCCTCGACGACGATGAGCTCGCTTTTCTCGGGGTCGCGCTCCTGGCAGTCGGCGAGCTTGCCGGGTAGCGAGAAGCCGTCGAGCGCCCCCTTGCGCAGCACGAGGTCGCGCGCCTTGCGGGCGGCCTCGCGCGCGCGGAAGGCGGTGAGGCACTTTTCGACGATCTTGCGCCCGTCCTGCGGGTTCTCCTCAAGGTACTGCCCGAGGACGTCGTTGACGGCGGAGGCGACCTGGCCCGCGACCTCGGCGTTCCCGAGCCGCGTCTTGGTCTGGCCCTCGAACTGCGGCTCCTTGATCTTGACGCTGACGACGGCAGTCAGCCCCTCGCGGACGTCCTCCGCCGTCAGGTTGGGGTCGGCCTCCTTCAGCGCGCCGGTCTTGCGCGCGTAGCTGTTGAGCGTGCGCGTGAGCGCGGTGCGGAATCCGGTAAGGTGCGCGCCGCCGTCGATCGTGTTGATGTTGTTCGCGAACGTGTAGACCTTCTCGCTGAACGTGTCGTTGTACTGGAGCGCCACCTCCACGACGGTATCGTTCTCGAAGGTGCGCTCGACGTAGATCGGCCGTGCGTGCAGCCCCTGGTGCGCCTTGTTCAGGTGGCGCACGAACGAGATGACGCCGCCGTCGAAGTAGTAGTTGTCCTCTGTGCCGTTCCGCTCGTCGAAGAGCGCGAGCCAGAGGCCCTTGTTCAGGTAGGCGGTCTCGCGCAGCCACTGCGTGAAGATCGTGGCGTCCCACTCGATCGCCGGGAACATCTCGGGGTCGGCGGTGAACGTGGTGATCGTCCCGGTCGGCTTCGCCGTCTCGCGCCACGACACGGACGGCGGGCGGTGCAGGCCCTTCGGGATCGCGCGAACGGGCGACGTCGGCTTGCCGCGTTCGTACGTCTGCTCGAACACCTTGCCCTCGCGGTGCACCTCGACGCGGAGGTGTGTCGAGAGCGCGTTCACGACGGACACGCCGACGCCGTGAAGTCCGCCGGTGACCTTGTAGCCGGCGCCGCCGAACTTGCCGCCCGCGTGGAGGATCGTGTGGACGACCTCGAGCGCGGACTTCCCGGTCTGCGCCTGGCGGTCGGTGGGGATCCCCCGGCCGTTGTCCGCGACGGTGATCTCGTTCGAGCGGAGGATCGTCACGTCGATCCTGTCGCACGTGCCGTTCATCGCCTCGTCGATCGAGTTGTCGAGGACCTCGCGCACGAGGTGGTGCAGGCCGCGCAGGTCCGTCGTCCCGATGTACATGCCGGGACGCCTGCGGACGGCCTCGAGGCCCTCGAGGACCTGGATGTCCTTCGCCGAGTAGCTGTCGCCCCCGTTCTTCGAGGCCGCGACGCCCTTCGCGCGCCTGCCGGTCACGGACGGTACCGCCACGCCGACCTCCTAGGACCGGCCGGCGGCGACCAGCAGCTCGTAGAGCCGCTGGAAGTCGTCGTCCGAGTAGAACGAAAGGACGATGCGCCCGCCGCGACGCCCGCGCAGGATCTCGACCTTCGTGCCGAGAGAAGAGCGCAGCTCTCCGGCGATGTGGGCGACGTCGGGGTCGCCGCCGCGCAGCCGCGCGCGCGCGTGTCCGGTCGGGCGGACCATCTTCCGCGCGAGCGCTTCGGTCGCCCTGACCGAGAGCCCACGTGAGAGGACCTCGCCGAGCGCCCGAAGTGCTTCCGAAAAAGGTAGCGGGACCAGCGCCCGGAGGTGGCCCTCGCTGATCCTGCCCTCTACCAGCGCGTCTTGGAGCGCCTGCGGCGCGGTCAGAGCGCGGAGCGTGTTCGCCACGGCCGGCCGCGACTTCCCCACCCGGTCGGCGACCTCGTCTTGGGTCAGGTCGTAGGTGTCCATGAGGACCCGGTACGCCCGCGCGAGCTCGACGGCGTTGAGGTCGGCGCGCTGGATGTTCTCGACCAGCGCGAGCTCCAGGCGGTCCGAGACGTCCTCCCGCACCACGGCGGGGATCGTCGTCAGACCGGCCTGGCGCGAGGCGAGGACCCGGCGGTGCCCGGCGACGAGGTCGTAGCCTGGACCGCGCCGCGACACGACGATCGGCTGGAGCACGCCATGGCGGCGGATCGAGTTTGCCAGCTCGGCGAGAGGCTCCTCGGGGAACGTTGTGCGCGGCTGTAGTGGATTGGCGGTTATGCGGTCGAGCTCGATCTCGGCGGTCGGTGCCGCGACCGCCGTCGCGGATGCGCCGAGGAGCACGTCGAGGCCGCGGCCGAGGCCGGTCTTGGCCATCACGCGCTCGCCGCGCCGAGCGCGATCGGCGTCCGCGCACGCAGGCGCTCCTGCACCTCATGGGCGAGCTCGCCGTACGCGGCGGCCGCCCGCGACTCGGGGTCGTAGACGGAGATCGGCTGCCCATGGCTCGGCGCCTCGGCGAGCCGGACCGCGCGAGGGATCCGCGTGCGCGCGACGAGCCGCGGGAAGTGGCGATGAACCTCGTCGGTCACCGCCATCGAGAGGCGGTTGCGCCGATCCTCCATCGTCAGGACGATCGCGAGGACCTCCAGCGCCGGGTTCAGCCGGTCGTGCACGGCGGCGATCGTTTCCATCAGCTGCGCGAGCCCCTCGAGCGCGTAGTACTCGCACTGGACCGGGACGAGCACCGCGTCGGCCGCCGCGAGCGCGTTGATCGTGAGGAGGCCGAGCGACGGCGGGCAGTCGACGAGCACGGTCTCGTAGGACGGTGCGCTCGACAGCGCGCGGCGCAGTTGGAATTCGCGCGCCATGCGCGGCACGAGCTCCACCTCGGCGCCCGCCATTTCCGGAGACGATGGAAGCAGGTCGAGACCCTCCACTTGTGTCGGCACGACGGCTTCCACCATCGGCCGGTCGTTGAGCAGGACGCCGTACACGGACGCCGGGCGCTGTTTGGCGACGCCGAGGCCGCTCGTAGCGTTGCCCTGGGGATCGAGGTCGACGATGAGCGCCCGGCTCCCCCGCCCGGCGAGCGCCGCTCCGAGGCTGATCGCCGTCGTCGTCTTGCCGACCCCGCCCTTCTGGTTGCTGATCGCGAGGACATTCACCGGGCCGGCGGCTCTCGGAACGACAATGTTTCACGTGAAACATTCTCGAAAGGGGGGTTCGCTACAGCTGGCTCCGTGCCGTTATTTTACTTGATATGAGGTTTCGGCGCCACTTCGGCAGACTGCGCTACTGAAGTGTGGGTCATTCTCGCTGCTCTGGCTGCGCTGGCCGGTTACCTGCTCGGGAGCGTGCCCACGGCGGTCCTCGTCTCGCGAGCCGCAGGCGCGGCCGACCCGAGGACCGTGGGGACGCGCAACGCGGGAGCGACGAATGTCGCGCTCTCGCATGGACTGGGCGCCGGCGCGGTCGTATTCGCGGGGGACTACGCGAAGGGGTTGGTCGCGGTGGTCGCCGGATCCGCGCTGGGCGGCCCCTGGGTCGCGGCGGGCGCCGCGGTGGGGGCGATCCTGGGTCAGGTGTTCCCCGTCTTCGGCAGCTTCAGGGGCGGCAAGGGCCTCGCCACCACTTTTGGTGGCTACAGCGCGCTCAGCCCGGGCCTCGCGGCGGCGGGCGTCGCGCTCTGGGCGTTCGCGGCGTTCGTGCTCGTCCGGCGGCTCGTCGCGGCCACCGTCGTTGCGCTGGCGCTCCTCCCGGTCCTCGCCGCCGCGCTCGCTGGACCGCTCGGCACTCCCACCGCCGCCTTCGGCGCCGCCGCGTTCGCGATCGGCGCGTGGGCCCATCGCCGCGAGCTCACCGCGTGGCGGCGCGGCGAGCTGCCCACCTGGCGCCAATCTCTGCGGGATAATCGCGGGCGCAGGTGAACGCCGCACGCTGGAGCCCCGCGGCCAAGCGCACGGCGCTCGGCGTCATCGGCCTCATCCTGCTCTTCGTCGTCTGGCGCGCCGGCGACATCGTGCGTCCGTTCATCTGGGCGGCGATCCTCGCCTACGTCCTACTTCCGCTCGTCGGCCTGCTCCAGCGGCGCGCCGGCCTGCCGCGCGCGGTCGCCGCGACCATCGTGTTCGCGCTCCTCCTCACGGCGATCGTGGCCGGCGGGCGTGTGCTCGTTCCGCTCGCGGTGGGGCAGATCCTGGACCTTCAGCGCCGGCTGCCGAGCCTCCTCCAGAATCTCGAGACCAGCCTCGCGGGGACGTTCGACCAGTTCGGTCTGGGCCCGTTCCAACAGGTCGCGATCCAGGCGTCAGACCTCCCCGGCATGCTCGCGCGCGCGGCGCTGCCGATCGCCGTCGGTCTCGGCCACGCGCTGCTCGAATTTCTCGTCTTCCTGATCGCGACCTTCTTCCTCCTGCGCGACGCACCGCGCCTGTTCGATTGGTTCAGGCGGGTGCTTCCGCCGGGGCAGCGCGCCGAGCTCGTCCCGCTCGCCAGGCAGGTCAACGAGCTGCTCGGCCTCTACGTGCGTGGGCAGATCATCCTTATCGGGATCATGGCGACCGTCACTACGGTCGGGCTCACTCTGTTCGGCGTCCCCTTCGGCTTCGTGCTCGGGCTGATGACGGGGGTGCTCGAGATCATCCCGATAGTCGGGCCGATCACCGCGGGGGCGATCGCCTGCCTGGTCGCGCTCGGCAACCCGAACCCGTTCGGCTGGTCGCAGCTGGTGTATGTCGGGGCCATCGCC
>JBBPYG010000027.1:0-9910 GCA_038200085.1 Candidatus Limnocylindria bacterium
GCCCTCGACGAGGCTCAGCCCGCAGCACCCGACGTATTCACCGGTGCCGCGCTCATCGACGGCCCAGAGCGAGAACCCGTGGTCGCGCTGGTGCGCGATGTATCGCTCGACGGCCTCGCGCGTGCGCTCGATGTCGCTCGACGCTCCGCGAGGGCTCACGCGCATCACGTCGGCGTCGCCGGCGATCCGCGCGTGGTGCGCCTGCACGTCGTCAGGCGTGAAGGCACGGATGCTCAGCCGCTCGGTCTCGAGCGGGAGCGGGCTCACCGCCCGGAGCGGGAGCCAGGGCGCCCGCAGGGTGACGCCGAAGAACTGCTCGCAAGGCACGCCTTCGTTGCGGCGCCGGTCGGCGCCTCATCGGCACGCGCGCGGGTCGCGGCCGTCACGACACTTCGATCCGATCGACCCACTTTATCCACTGGAAGCCGCGCCGCCCGGGCACGACGAGCCGCACCGGATGGCCGTGGCCGGGCTCGAGCGGCTCCTCCCCGACGTGCGTCGCGAGCAGGGCGTCCCCGAGGTCCGCGAGCGGACAGGTCCAGCTATGTCCGGTGACCGAGACCACATGCGCATCGCGCGCTCTCGGATCGAGGCCGCCCGCGCGCAGGACCTCGAGCACCGCCGCCCCCCGCCATACCTGCTCGCTCCACCAGCCGCTGGTGCAGTCGAGCGTCGCGGTGCGCTCGATCTGCGGGAAGCGCGCCAGATCGGCGAGGCTGAGACGCGTGGGGGTGGTGACGGCGCCGCTCAGCGCCACGGACCATGTCATCGGGTCGATCGTCGGCAGCGAGTCGAAGTTCCAGATCGTGACCGGGAAATCGTTGCCGCTGAACGACCGCGCGGCCTTGGAGCCGCTCGGGCGGCGCGGGTCCGCCACGAGGTCGAGCACGGGCACCAGCGCGAGCCCGGCGACGCCGAGCGCGGCGACCCGTATCGCGTTGCGCCGCGCGAGCACGGCTGCCCGCATGCCCATCATCTCCGAGCGGTCGGCCCAGTGTTGGATCAGCAGCGGGACGAGCGCGACCCCGATGAAGACGTGCACGTTGAGCAGCGAATAGCTCCAGGGACGGTCGAACGACACGAGCCCCAGCGTCCATGCGAACCCGAGGCCGATCGTTCCGAGGAGCGCGACACCGGAGAGCGCGCTCACCGCGAGGGAGCCATCCCTCCGCCGAGGCAGCCGACGGCGCAGCGAGCCGCGCACGATCGGCACCTTCCATAGGAGCGCGATGAGCAGCGCCAGCCCGCCGGCCCGGTGGATCACGTAGAAGGAGCCGGCGGCGACCTCGGGAAGGATCCAGCCGAGCAGTCCGCTGACGCCCAGGATGGCGACGGCCCCCGCAAGAACGAGGTTCGTGACGCGCCTGGGCATCGTCCGAGCGTACGCGCCCGCTGCGGCGCCGCGCTCCGTGCCAGTCTACGGCGCGACGGCACCGGGGTCGGCCGCCAGGAACGAGCGCAGCGCGGCGGGCCAGGCGAACCAGTGCCGCGAGACGGCCGCGCCGGTCCGCTCGTGGTACGCCTCGGGGAGAAGGCCGTCGCTCATTGAGACCTGATCGAGCCGCGACCAGGCTTCGTCCTCGGCGGCCGCGTCGGCGCGAAGGCGCGCGACGACGACGCGCTGGAGATCGCCGAGCGGCCAGGGGTGCGGCGTATGGAGCGATCCGAGTCCGCCGAAGCGGCCCGGAAAGAAGCCCGCGTTGCGCGTGCTCCATGCGAAGTCGACGGTCGCCAGCCAGACGGGATCGTCCGGGGGACAGAAGCCCCACCCGGGCGCGAACACCAGTGGCAGATCGTTCGCGTCGTGGTAGTGGCGCGCGCCCGCTCCATCCGGCCCGGCGACCGCATACGCGAACCGCGCGCCGGCGGTGAAGTGCGCGCGCGTCGCCGCCCGCAATTCGTCAGCGGCCGCGTGGCCGAACCGCGCGAGGACGTGCCAGAGCAGAACGTGGCTCGAGAAATGGAACGGCTGCGTGAGCGCGTCGTCCGCGGGCGTCTCGGATGTCGCGAGCAGCCCGAAGTCGGTGCGCCGCGCGAGGAGCCGCTCGATCACCTCCCACGCATCGTCCTCGTGTGTGCCGCTCTCGCGCGCGAGCAGGAGTGGATACAGCTGCTGATCGAGCTGGAACGCGAGGTCCTTCGCGGCCCCGCACGCGAGCGACGACCGGGGCCACCAGCCGCCTGGGCGCTGCGCCGCCTCGAAGAGCCACCGCACGAAGCCGCGGACGGTCGCCGTGGCGCGCGGCTCCCCCGCTGCGGCCCTGAGCGCGGCGCACACGTAGTAGGCGTCGCGCGTCCATACCAGAGGCAGGATCTCGTGGTCCGCGAGGACGGCGACCGTGCCCTGCGTCGCGCACGCGGCGCAGTCGAGCGCGTACGCGATCCCCCTACGGACCGCACGCGACCGTTTGTCGTCCCCTTCGCGGCCGCGGCCCCGCCAGGATCGCCGTCGCGCGGCGACCTCGTCGCGCAGCAGTCCGACCGCCTCATCGCGCAGCGCGGCAGCGTCGGCGATGGCCGCATCGCGATCACGGCCGAGGGCGATCGCGACGATGACGCGCTCGCTCGTACCCGGAGCGACCCTTGCAGGTGCGGGCAGCGCGATCGCCGCCGCGCCAAGCTCGGGGTCCTCGAACCAGCGGACGACGCGGTCGCCTCCGCTCCGCGACCGCTCGGGCACCGGCGGGAGTGGACCGCCCTCGGTCAACTCCGTATACGCCGCGCGACGGAACAGCGTCGCGCCGGTCCACGCGGCGTCAAAGTCGAAGGGGACGCCGCGCGCCGCGATCCTGATCACCTGCACCGCACCGGCGCGACCCGCAGGCGCGAATGTGGTGACCTCGACGCGCACGAGTGCCGCACCGTCACCCAGGTCGTGCACCGCGAGGGGAATGCCGTCCTCGATGAGGTACGCCTGACGGCGCCGCGAGAGCAGCGCGACGCCGAAGCCGGCACGCTCCGGATCGGCCAGCGAGGCGCGGTACCGGCGGACCGCCTGCTGGTCGCGGCGCAGCCCGTCCGGGAACGGCGCTGAATCGGTCAGTACGACGCGGCCGTGGACGGGATGGGCGATGCCGAGCGAGAGCCATCGGCCGCCGGACGAGACGCAGCCGGCGACGATGCCGTTGCCGAGGTCGAGCGGCTTGTACGACCGGGTCGGGTCTATCGGCGAGGGATGCGCGTCAGGAACCCATCGGCAAAGAGGCGCGGTCGCGAACGCGGGTCATGCGCACGGGGCCATCCACCATCGCCGTCGGCTTGGAGGCCGCGAACGACATCCAGGGCGCTAGCGTCCGCGAGATCGCCCGGCGTCCAGCCGCGCGCGGGGCCGCTGTGCGCTGGGCGAGCACGGTGGACCACCGGTCGCGCCGCTAATCTTTGCCGCGTGGATGGCGCGGACGGCCGGCCGGCCTCGGCGTCGATCGACGCCCTGGTCCAGCGCATCGGCGGCGGGCCCGGCCTCCACACGCTGACCGTAGCCGAAGCCCGCGCCGCCTCGCTCGCGCGGCGGCAGCTCATCGCGACCGATCGCGAGGCAGTCGCCCTCGTCCGCGACCTCACGCTGCCGCTGCCCGGCGGCGACACGCGCGCGCGTCTGTACGCGCCGCGCGAAGGCGCCCCGGTGTTGCTGTACCTGCACGGAGGCGGATGGGTCATCGGCGACCTCGACTCCGCGGACGCGCTGTGCCGATCGCTCGCCAACCGCTCGGGGTGTGCGATCGTCTCGCTCGACTATCCGCTCGCCCCGGAGCACCGCTACCCGGCCGCGTCCGAGGCCGCGTACGCGGCCGCGTTGTGGCTCGCCGCGCACGGCCGCACGATCGGCGTCGATCAGGACCGCCTCGCCGTCGGCGGCAGCAGCGCCGGCGGGAACCTCGCGGCCGCGGTCGCGCTCATGGCGCGGGATCGGGGAGGGCCGCCGCTGCGATTGCAGCTCGTGCTCTTCCCGCCGATGGATGCGACCATCCGCACGGCTCCACCGCGCCCGATGCCGCTGCTGACGCGGGACGAGATGAACTGGTTCTGGGACCACTACCTCGGTCCCGCACAGGACCCGACGGCTGCGTACGCGTCACCGCTGCACGCGGATGTCAGCGGAGTCGCGCCGGCGCTGGTCGTGACCGCCGAACTCGACGTGCTGCGGGAGGAAGGCGACGCGTACGCGGCCAAGCTCAGAGACGCTGGCGTCGCGGTGTGGCATCGCTGCCCCCCCGCCATGGTGCACGGGTTCCTCGGTCTGGCCGCAGAGCTCCCCGAGGCCGACGATGCGCTGTACGAGATAGCGCGGGAGTTGCGATCGGCGCTCGACGGTGACCCGCCCGTCTACCCGCGATGACCTCCGCGGTGTAGGCGCGTCGCGTGCCGTACGACGCGAGCCCGCGCTACCCGCTGTCGGCGGGCGCGGTCGAGAGCGGTTATGCGCCGCTGGCGGACGAGATCGCGCGCCTTCGTCCCGGCAGGCTGGCGATCGATGGGCCGGCGGCGCTCGACTGGGACGTCTTCGTCCGTCGCCTCCAAGCCGCGCTCCGGGACCGGGGGCTGGCGTCCGGCGCTTTCGACGTGCGGGATCGCATGCTGCCCTGGTCCGAGATCGTCCGACGCACGGAGCGTCCGATCCTCAGCGCGGATCCGGTGTTCGCCGCGCGAGAGAGGGTCGCGCTCGAGGACCTGATCGCCGACCGGGATGTCGGTCCACCGGCTGCGCATCGATCCCCGCCAAGCGGGACCGCGGACAGCGACGTCACCGTCATCCACGGACCCGGCAGCGCCGCATTCGACCACGACCTGCTGTGGTACGCCGACCTGCCAAAGCGCCTCGCGCTCGAGGCTTGCGAGGCCGGGCGGACGCGCAACCTCGGCCAGCCGCGCGGGGCCGTCGGCACGAGCCGGCGGCTGCTCTTCGTCGACTGGCCGATCGAGGACACTCATCGCCGCGCGCAGACCGCGCGATGGCACAGGTACGTGGACGCGAGCGACGGCGAACTGCCGCGGTCGGTGGGGGGCGACGTCCTGCGACATTCGCTGCGCGCGCTGACGTCCCGTCCTTTCCGGACGCTTCCCGCGTTCCTCGCGGAGCCGTGGGGCGGACGGTGGGCGCGCGACGTCCTCGGCGTCCGCGAAGGAGGACCGCACGCGGCGGGCCCGGGACCGAACGCGGGGCTCGGGTACGAGCTGGTCGCCCCGGAGAGCGGCATCCTCCTCGGCGAGCGCGACACATGCGAGGTCGCACTGGACGTCCTCGTAAGCGCCGAGCCGCGGGCCCTCCTCGGGCGGCATGTCGTGAAGCGGTTCGGCGCCTCGCTGCCGATCCGCCTCGACTATCTCGACACCGTCGATGGCGGTGACCTCTCGGTGCACTGCCATCCCATGGACGGGTACATGCGTGAGGTCTTCGGGCTTCCGTACACGCAGGACGAGACCTACTACGTCATGGTCACGCGCCCCGGCGCTCGCATCTTCCTCGGGCTGCGCGAGGGCGCGGACGTCGCCGCGTTCCGCGACAACGCGGAGCGGTCGCACAACGAGGCGCGGGAGCTCGACGTCGATCGGTTCATCGCGATACACCCCGCGGTAGCGCACCAGATCTACCTCGTTCCGGCGGGTACGCCGCATGGAAGCGGCGAGGGCAATGTGGTCCTAGAGATCAGCGCGACGCCGTACCTGTATAGCCTTCGCTTCTACGACTGGCTGCGCCCGGGTCTCGACGGAAGGCCGCGGCCGGTGCAGCTCGAGCACGCCTTCGCGAACCTGGACCGCGAACGTCTCGCGGGCTCTCTGGTCCCGGTGCCGCGCCTTCTGCGGAGAGCATCCGGCGTGGAGGAATGGATCATCGGCGAGCACCCCGATCTGTTCTTCACGGTGCGCCGCCTGCACCTCGGTGCCGGGGCCGCGGCCGAGGACACGACGGGAGACCGCTTCCACGTGCTCAACGTCGTGGACGGAGACGGGGTGGTCGTGCGCACGGCGGCCGCGGAGCATCGGCTCGCGTACGCCGAGACGCTCCTCGTGCCCGCCGGCGCGGGCGGCTACCGCATCGAGGCGCGGGATCGGGCCATGGTCGTGAAGGCGTTCGTCGCCTGACAGAGCGCGGGGCCTGCCGCGCCGGCGTCGGATCCACACGGGCTTTCCCGCTATGAAGGCAAGTACGGCCGCGAACCAGGCGGCCGGTTCGACCGAGGGCGCATCGAGGGCTGGACGATGACCGCGCGCACGCGATCGGCGGACGGAGCTTCGCTCGTCGGGACACTCGATATCGGCGGCACGCACGTGACGTCCGCCCGCGTGGCGCTCGCGAGCCGCTCGGTCGAACCGGAGACGCTGCGGCGCGTGAGCATCTCACCCGCTGCGCCGCGAGACGAGCTGCTGGCCGCGATCCGCGCGGCAGCGCTCGCCGCCAGGGATCCCGGCACGGTCTTCTGGGGCGTCGCGGTACCCGGCCCGTTCGACTATGACCGCGGCGTCGCGCTGTTGCGCGGGGTGCACAAGCTGGATGCGCTGTACGGGACCGACCTTCGCTCGGCGCTGACCGCGGCGCTCGAGCTCGAGAACGCGAAGCAGATTCAGTTCATCAACGACGCCGCGGCGTTCCTGTTGGGTGAGTGGTGGGCCGGCGCGGCCGCCGGTCACGACGTGGCGATCGGCGTGACGTGCGGATCCGGGCTCGGCTCGGCCTTCCTGCGCGGGGGGCGGCTCGTCGAAAGCGGCCCACGGGTGCCGCCCGAGGCGCGCCTCGATCTCCTCCGTTACCGCGGCCGGCCGGTCGAGGAAGTCGTCTCAGGCCGCGGCGTGGTAGCCGCGTACCGCGCGCACGGAGGCGGTGCGGCCGACGCGGCCGGCGTCGCGCGGCGTGCGCGCGAGGGCGACCTGGCCGCCGTGGAGGTGTGGCGGGGCTTCGGCGAGGCGCTCGGCGAGGTCCTCGGGCCGTGGGTGACGGCGTTCGCGCCGCGGTGCCTGGTCATCGGCGGATCGATCGCTGCTTCGTTCGATCTCTTCGGCCCGGCGATGCGCGAAGCCTGCGCGTCGCTCGAACGGCTCGACTTCGTCGGCGTGGCGGCGCACCTCGAGGAGGCACCGCTGCTAGGCGCCGCATACCACGCGGCGCGGTCCGCGACGGAGTAGCCGGGACGGTAGAGAGCGCTAGAGGCGGCCCACATTGCGGTGGCGCCGAAGGTCGTGGTCCTGCCACCGGTGGCTTGAGCATGAGCGTCATCACGAGGAGCGGTGGTCGCGCGGACACGTGCGCGCGTTACGGATGCCCGGGAAGGCGCGAAGGGTCCGCACCGGAGGCGAGCCAGTCGAGCGTGACCGCTGCGGTCCATGACTGGTCCGGCGAGCCCAGTGCCTGGGCGGTGTACGGCTCGAAGTACTCAGCGAAATGCGAAGCGGGGCGAGCGAGCAACGCGAGGTTCGCGGTACGCAGTCGCGCGGCATCTTCGTCGAAGCCCCGCCGTCGCAGCCCCCACCAAAGGAGCCAGTTGATCACCGGCCACGCCGGCCCCCGCCAGTACTGGCGCGGCCGGAACTCGAGCGCGCGCGCGCCGGTGCTGAGCACGACCGCGTGCGCGAGACCGGGCGCCCCGGCGAAGTCCTCGCCGAACAGCCTCCGGCAGAGGAGCTCCGCGAGACCGGGATCGAGGTCGGGAAGGATGAGCGCCGAAAGACCGGCGCTGGTCACGACCCGCACGGGGCGGTCGGCGCGCACGTCGAGGTCGAGCACGAGCTCGCGCTCGTCGTCCCAACGCTCCTGGACCGCTCGGCTGGCGCGCCACGACCAATCCGCTATCTCAAACCGATCCCTCGCCGGGGCGCCGAGAAGGGCGGCGATGGACGCCAGCGCGTGGCTCGCCGCCGCGAAGATCGCGCTGCACTGGACATCCTTGATGAGGAAGGGATGCCGGGCCGCGATCGCCGCGTCGTCGTACGCCGCCGCGCGCAGGAGCGCGACGAGCCACAGATAGCGGTCGTACTCCGCCTTCGAGGGCCGCTCGTCGGCACCGACCACCGCGACGTCGTGACGCCCATACGCCGGCAGCTCGCCGATCTCGACGCGCGCCAGCGCCGCGTCCCAGCGCGGCGTGTTGTCAGTCCCCTCCCACGGGTGGTAGACGGTAAGCAGCCCCGAGCGCTCCGGATCGCGCCGCTCCGCGAGGTAGCGGTGCCACGCCACGAGCTTCGGGTACAGCGCCGCGATCCGACGCAGGAGATCGTGCGATCGCGGGGCCGTCTCGAGCGGACGATGAAGGAGTCCCGGGACCTCGCCGCCAGCAGGTGCGTCGCCTGGCCCGAGTTCGCGCGCTGCGCGAGCGTTGCGTGGCGGGCCCGGTGAGGCAGGCGCGTCCACTTCGAGGCCCGCCACGCGCGCGATGTGCCACACGGCGAGCGCGTGCATCGGCGGCTGGATGAGCCCGCTGGTCAGCAGATCCTTCGGCGCGGCGGCGTTCACCGCGGAGGCCGCCCACAGCTCGGGGCCCGGCCAGTAGCCCTCGACGTGCGGGTCGAACACGATGTGCGGCACGCGGCCGTCGCTCCACTGCGCGCGGAACAGATGCTCGAGCTCCGCGAGCGCGCGGCCGGGATCGATGTGGGCGAGGCCGATCGCGTGGAAGGCGCTGTCCCAGCTCCACTGGTGCGGGTACAGGCGGGGCGCGGGCTTGGTCCAGCCGCCGAGGTCGTTCTCGCGCAGGACGCGCGCGGCTCCTTCCCAGAGCCCTTCGATCAAGACGGCGCTTGCACCGCCATACCGCTTTCCGCGTTCATCCAGCGGATCTTGTGCGACTCCGGCGCCAGGCGGATCTCCTGGTCGGCGCGCACCTGCGAGTCCGGATCGTCGACCACCTTCAGCAGCTCCGAGCCAACGCGCGCGGTCAGCAGCGTGTGCGACCCGAGCGGCTCGACGACCACGACTCGCGCCTGCAGCGGTCCCTCGCCGACCCGGATGCTCTCCGGGCGGATGCCCATGAGCAGCTTCTTCCCATCCATGCCCGGGGGTCCGGGGATCTCGAAACCTTCGCCGACCGCCGTTCCGTTGCGGGCGACGCACTTGAGGAAGTTCATCGGCGGGGAGCCGATGAACGAGCCGACGAAGACGGACGCCGGGCGGTCGTAGATCACGCCGGGCGTGTCGACCTGAACGATCTGCCCGTCTCTCATGACCGCGATCCGGTCTCCCATCGACAGGGCTTCGATCTGGTCGTGCGTGACATACACGGTGGTCCGCTTCACCTCGCCGTGCAGGCGCTTGAGCTCCGCGCGTGCGTGGAGGCGCAGCAGCGCGTCGAGGTTCGAGAGCGGCTCGTCCATGAGCAGCACCGGCGAGTCGGTGACGATCGCGCGCGCGACGGCGACGCGCTGACGCTGCCCGCCGGAGAGCTGGCCCGGGTAGCGGTCGAGGAACGGCTCGAGCTGGAGCAGCTCCGCTCCTTCGCGCACGCGCTTCTGGATCTCCTCCTTCGACTTCTTGCGCATTCGGAGGCCGAACGCGATGTTGTCGTAGACCTTCATGTGCGGGAAGACCGCGTACGACTGGAAGACCATGGCGATGTTGCGGTGACGCGGAGCGAGGTCCGACACGTCGCGATCGCCGATGCGGACGGTGCCGCCGTCGATCTGCTCAAGCCCGGCGAGGCACCGGAGCAGCGTCGTCTTCCCGCAGCCCGACGGGCCGAGCAGGACCATGAACTCCCCGTCCGCGACCAAAAGGTCGACGTCGCGCAGCGCCATGGTCTTGCCGAACACCTTGCGGACGCTCTCGAAGCCCACGCTCGCCATCAGCTCACCGTCCCGGTCCCCAGAGGTTGAACAGGTACTTGCGCATGAAGAAGATGAAGAACACCGAAGGAATGATCAGGAAGAAGCCGCCGGCGAACCGGAAGTACAAGGGCGAGGAGTTGAGCGACGCGAGGACCTGCGC
>JBBPYG010000028.1:0-13990 GCA_038200085.1 Candidatus Limnocylindria bacterium
CGGCGAGCCCCGGCACCCGGACACGGGCTGTCCGCGGCTGCGCGTGGGAGAGGAGCGGCTCTGGGGATTCGAGTGCTGGTGGCGCGTTGATCAGGTCGGGCTCGGTTTCACGGCCGGCGACCGCGACGAGCTCGAGGTGTCAAAACGGCTGCTGCGCGGCCTTTTGCGGGATGCGCGACGGGCCGGCCGGGCGGCGGCTTCCCCCGGCCCCGCGGCGGTGACGGCCCGGTAGCGCCAGCTGCGCCCCGCGCGAGGCGACCGTGGTCGCCCCGGACGATCGGAGCGCTGCGCACGAACCGGCCGGCGCCCGGATCGTCGTGCGACCCGGAGACCCCGGCGAACTCGTCTCTCCGAGCCCCATCGCGCGACCGGGAGACCCAGGCGGACGCGTCACTCCGAGCCCCGTCGTGCGTTGGATATGACTGGACGGTCAGCGGAGGCGGGAGGCGGGCAATGCGCATCACCGGACGGATCGCCTTCTGGCACAAGGTGCTCGCGGCCCTCCTGGTCGTCGGCGTCGTGCCCATCGCCCTGGTCAGCGCGGTGTCGATCAACGCCACCCGCGAACACCTGACCCAGCTCGGCGTTACGAACATTCAGCAGCGCGACACCTCGACGTCCGCCGCGATCGATGCGTATCTCGTGAACCGGCTCGGGGACATCGTCGTCGTGAGCACGCTTCCCGACGTGGTCCGTTTCGCGCAGAACCCCGCCGACCCGGGCCTTCGCGCCAGCGCCCGCGACGCACTGAAGTCGGCTGCGGCGCGCTCGCCTGAATACGAATCGGTGGCCGTCGTCGACCAGGGCGGGACGATCGTGGCCGCTTCGATCGCCACCGACGAAGGGACCAGCGTCAAGTTCCGCGAGTACTTCACCGTCGCGATGACCGCGGGGACGCCGTTCGTAAGCGACCCGAGTTACTCCGTCATCACTAACAAGCCCGCGATCTTCTTCTCCGCACCGGTCCGAAACGCGGCGGGCCAGGTCCTCGCCGTCGTGCGCTCGCGCCTCAACCTCGCCGCGGTCTGGAGCATCGTCGAAGGCGACGTCGACTCGGTAGGGACCGCAGCCCACTCCATCCTCGTGGACGACTACGGCATTCGCATCGCCGTCTCCGAGACGAGGGACCATCGGGAGCGGGCCGAATCCCTCATCTACACGACGATCGCGCCCATCGATCCCGAGACCGCCAAAAGGCTCGCGGCGGACAAACGCTTCGGGCTGCGGACTCCCGAACAGCTCATCGTCGATCCTCTTCCGACGCTGCGAGCTTCGCTCGATGGACTCGGCGCGGGCGGCAGGTCGACCTTCGCGTACGGCGCGGACGAGGCTGAGCAGCGCGGCGTGGTCACACGCCTCAAGACCAAGCCGTGGGCTTACGTCCTCGCGGTACCGCTCGCGACGTACACGCGATCGGCGGATGAGGCGACGACGCAGGCGGTGTTGACGGTTCTGCTCGGCATAATCCTGTCGATGCTCATCGGCATCTGGCTGACGACGTCCCTCGTGCTCCCCCTGCGCCGCCTCACGAGGGAGGCGAGTCGCGTATCGACCGGGGACATCGACCTCGACCTCGCTCGGTTCGACACGCGATCCGGCGATGACATCACGCGTGAGGTGGCGTCGGCCTTCGACCGGCTTCTCAGCGCGCTGCGTTTCTACGCGCAGAACGACGAGGGCGAGGCCGTCGCGGTAGGCGACCGGTGAGCCTCCTCGACGATCGGATCCTCGCGGTGGCGAAGCGTTTCATGGGGCCGGCGGCGCAGGCGTTCGTCCGTCGCGAGCTCGCGGCCCTGGGGACGAGCGCCGACGCCTTGGCGGAACGCGACGTTCCGACGTTCGCCGCGCACGCGCAGAGATCCGCGGCTCGCCTGATGGGCGCTCCGCGTGCGGCGGAATTCGCGGCGGCGCTACTCGATTGCGGCGAGGGCCTCCCGCGTTCCGCTGCGGTGGCGATCGCGGAAAGCGCCGACGCGCTCGCCGCGGCCGCGACCCTCGCCAAAGAGGGCAAGCTCATGAAGGCGGAGGTCGCGTATCGCGAGATCATCGCCCGCGGCGGCGGCGCCGCGTGCCACCTCGGCCTGGCTCGGACGACGATCGCGCTCGATGACCCGGGTCGCGCGCTGGCCGCCCTCCGTGACGGCGCGGTCGGGCTGACTCGCGCCGGCGACCGCGCCGGTGCGATCGAGCTGCTCAGCGAGGCGGTGGGGATCGCGCCGCTCGATCACGCCGCGCACCGTCGCCTTGCGGCCGCCCACGCGAACGCCGGAGACAAGGTGGCCGCCCGCGCTGAGTACGCGCGGTTCGTGGCGCTCGCGCTCGAGCAGGGTGATGCCCATCGCGCCGAGCTCGAGACGTCGTACGCGCTACGGACGCTCGGCGAGCCGACCGCGGCGGACGGCGTCAAGCCCGCCCCAGGTCGCCTGACCCCGGACCAGCCCGCGGCCGTCGACGGCGCCGTCGGCGCGGGGCTCGTAGCCGCGCGGCTGCAAGCCGTTACCGTTCTGCCCGCCGAACCTGCCATCCCGCCGTTCACGGTGTCGGAGCTGCCCGCACCGAGCGGATCCCCGCCGGTCGCCTCCCCGCCGTTGTCATCGGTGGTCCCCGACGCACGAGCGCTGCTGGAAGGTCGAAAGTTGTACGCCGCGTCGGACGTGCTGCTCGAGTACATCGGCCGCGGCGGCACCGACCGCGAGGCCCAACTGCTTCTCATCGACGTCGCTTCGACGATCGGTCTCGTGGAGGCCGCGTCGGACAAGGCCCGGCTCTTGGCGACCGCGTATCGGCTGGATGGAAGCGATCAGCTTGCGATGGCAGTGGAGGGTACGAGCCAAAGCACGTAAGCGCGGGACCCCGGCCGCCGGCCGACCCGGACCCGGGATAATCTCTCGTCAGCGGCGGCTCCTCGTCGCTCAAGGGCGACGTAGCCAAGTGGTAAGGCAGCGGTCTGCAAAACCGCGATCACGGGTTCGATCCCCGTCGTCGCCTCAGTGAAAAGAGGCAATCTTTACGGGCCTTCGCGCCGAACGAGTGAGCGGTCGGTGATAACCCCATGGTAGCCATCTTGGTAGCCATTCAGCGGCCCAGAGCGCGGTCCATCGCGTCGGCCGCCTCCTGCATGACCGCCTGCGAGACGTGGACGTAGCGGTTCGCCGTGATGTCGATGCGGGAGTGCCCGAGCACGGTGGAGATCGTCTTGAGGGGCACGCCGAAGGCGTAGAGGACGGACCCGGCGGAATGTCTCAGATCGTGAAACCTCAGACCCTTGCGGCCCCGCGTTCCGTAGGGCACGCCGGCGGCGACGCAGATCCGGCGGAAGCTCCCGAGCTCGCGGTTGTTGGAGATCACCTGCGAGGCCGCGAGCGGCTTGCCCTCGAGGGTGCAGAACACCAGGTCGTGGTCCTGCCACGCGGGACCGGTGGCGATGCGCTCGACGCGCTGTCGCGCGAGGTGGACGCGGAGCGCGTCCGCGGTCACCTTCGGCATCGGATAAGGGCCGCGGTCCTCGTGCGTCTTCGGCGCCTTCAACACGAGCCCGCGCCCCTTGACGCGCTGGAGCTGGGTGGTGACGCGCCAGGTACGGCGGTCGAGGTCCACGTCGGTCCAGCGGAGCCCGAGCGCTTCACCCTGCCGCAGCCCGAGCGTCAACGTGATCCAGTAGAGCGCCTCGAGGCGCTCGCCCTCGGCACAACGCAGGAAGCGCAGCGCTTCCTCGGCATCGAGCGAGACGCCCTTGTATTGCGTGACGCGGATGGGGTCCGTCCGAGCGATGGGGTTCGTCGGTATGTCGCCGTACTTCACCGCCTTCTGCAGAAGGTTGTGGGTGACCGAGCGAATATGCGCGACCGACTGCGGGGAGAGCGTCTTGCGCTTCTCTGCGAAGAAGGCGTCGAGCCGGACGGCGGTGAGGTCGCGGAGCCGCACGGTCCCGAACGCGGCGGTGAGGTGCGCGAGCTTCTCGGCGTAGCTCTTGCGCGTGCTCGTTTCGACGTCGACCTGATCGAGCCAGGCGGCGACGAACGCGCCAACCGTGGGGGTGCGCCCGCGCGCGAGGATCCCGCTGTCGCGCGCGTGCAACGCCGCGGTCACCTTGTCGCGAACCTCGCGCCGGCTCGCGCCATCGATCACCTTGCGTTGGCGCCTGCCGTCCGCGCGGGGGAGTTCGACGAGCGCGCGGTACCCGGCGCGGTAGGGGAAGATCGTGCCCTGACCGTAGGTCCGGCGGGTCATACCCGCACCTCCCCGAGGTCAAGTTCGACGAGCAGCTTGCGCGCTTCACCCGACTTGAGCAGACGCTCGTGGAGCGTCACGAGGGCGGCCATGTAATCGCCGATGGTCATGCCGCGCGCTGCCGCGGAGCGCTTCGCCCGGTCGTACGCGGTCGCGGGGAAGTCGCGGATCGCCACGTCTCGCCGTTCCATGTCCGCCTCCGATGTTAAACCGTGTTCGTCACGGTGCAACACCGGGCGTGCACGGTGTGTGCCCGCCCAGTCCTCGAGGGCGTGAGCCGGGATGCGGACGCCGCGGGAACCGACGCGCACGGAGGCGATCCGCCCGGTGGCAGCGAGCTCGTACATGGTGTTCCGTGGGACGCCGGCGCGACGGGCCGCCTCCGCGACAGTGATCACCATGGCGTCGCTCATGCCACACCGCCGCGAAGGTCGCTGCTCGGCAGACACGCAGCCTGTGACACGAGGTGACGACTGGTGACAGGTTTTTTGCAACTTCCCATAGAAAGGACATTCCTTAGGGGAGTTGTCGAAACCGCGTCACCACGTGTCACCACGCGTCACCGTCCAGCGTCGGGGCCTCATCGGCCGTCCTTCTGACCCCGATCCCGTCCCATCCGCGGTTGCGATTTGTGCGGTATTCCTTGCATCCGAGGGCCTTCAGGCGCTCGGCGAAGGCCTTGTCGTCCAGGCGGAGGTGCGCGGCGATGTCGTTGTCGCCGCACCAGGCCTTGTAGGCCTTCCGGAGGGCGCTCGTGGAGGCGCGACGATCCGGGCGCAGCTCGCAGACCTCTTCCCAGAAGCGGACGCTGAGGTTCATGTCCGCCCGGTATGAATCGGTCGCCTGCTCGACTGCCGGCGGGATGCCGAGCTCCTCGCGCTGCCACCGCATGCACCCTTCGACGGCCCACGCGAGGATCGCTGCGCCGGATTTGGAGGCGTTGGTCAGTTCGCGCTTCAGCTCCGGGTCGCGCTTCTCGCGCGGGACCGCGTTCGCGAACGGGACGACGCGGATACGCCTCCAGATCGCCTCGTCGTCGTCCCGGACCCGCGGCTTGTGATTCGCGACTAACCACAACTTGAACGCCGGGGTGAACTCGAAGTGCTCGCGGTACAGGAACCTCGCGGAAACGGCGTCGCCGCCGGTCAGCTCCTTTATCAACCCCTCGGCGAGCTGCTTGCCCTCGTCGACTTCGATGCTCGACACCAGTCTCGCGCCGGCGAGGCGGGCAACGTCGTTGCGGATTCCGCCGCCGAACTTTCGCGACAAGAACGATTCGAAGTCTGCGGTTCTCGCGTAATCGCCGAGCGTGTTCTTGATCGCGGACATGTAGGTGCTCTTGCCTGACGCGGCGGGGCCGTGGACGAAGAACAAAACTTCTTCGGAGGTGTCGCCAGTCAGACTGTACCCGGCGGCCTTCTGGAGATAGTTCGCGAGCTCGGCGTCGCCGCCGGTCGTGTCATCGAGGAAGCGCTCCCAACGCGCCGACCGCGCACCTGGGTCGTAATCGACGGGGACGATCTTCGAGAGATGATCCTCGCGGCGGTGTTCGCGCAGCTCACCGGTCCGAAGGTCGAGTGTTCCGTTCCTGGCGTTCAGCACCCACGGGTCCGCGTCGAGATCGTCGAGCTCGAGCTCGATCTCGGGCTCTGACCACGCAAGACGCACCATCGCGTCGATGACGTAGCGGCTCTGGCTCTTCATCGCCCATTTGAAGAGTTCGATCGCCTTGTCTTCACTCTGGGCGTTGGCGGCCTCGATTTTCAGCCGCCGCACGACCTCCTTCGCCTTGCGAACGACGTTGCCCTCCGCGCCGGGACGCCATCGCCGGCCGTCCCATGCGAGCCACTTCTGACCTGGTGCGTAGCGGAGATCTTCGCCATAGCGATCCACGAGTCGCCTCGCGTTGCCGAGTTCGGTCAGGTCGTAGTCGATGGGTCCGGGCGGCTTCGCTCCGAGGTAGCCGGCCATGTCGGCGATCTCGTCGTCGGGCTTCGGCGGGACCGCGCGCTTGTTCACGTCGTGCAGCGCGTGGAGGATCTCGGCCTTGTTCGCGCCGCCTCGGCGCATCCCGCCTGCGATCGCCATGAGGGTCGGGTGGCGTTCGCCGGGACCGAGGGCTGCGTCGTCGTCGACTACTTCCGCGTGGACGCGCTTCGGCTGCCTCACGAGTCCCAAAGGCAACTCCGCCATCGCGGTGTCGTCGGGGCCGACGTAGCGGCGGCGTGATGCCGCGTGCCAGGACGGTCCGACCATGACGTAACCATTGTCCTTGTCGGCTGATCCACCTTTCACGTCGACGCCGCGGCCCGGGCTCTTCACCTCGACGGCGGGATGCTTGAACCAGTAGTGCCATCCGTTGCCGGTGCGCGTTCGCCGCGTTTTGGTGAGACCCGAGTGCGCGACCTCGAGCTCGGCGATGCGCTCAGCACCGCCCGCGCGATCGTCCTGGTCGAGCACTACGACGCCGGAGCGACCGCCGACCGCGGCCGCGATGTTCGCGCGGGGCCATCGGCGGAGCCAGCCGCGGATGATCCGCTCGTCGGATGTGGCGTCTTCGAATCCGCGCGGGGTAATCGCGACCTTCCCCGCGCCTGAAGAGTCCGTCTGACGGCATCTGGTGTGGTGGTCCACCTGGCACACACCGTTGTCGTCGGTCCAGCAGGTAACGACGACGCGGTATCCGGCCCTCGCGTATGCCATGGCCGCGGTGAGGATCTCTTCGCTTGACGCCCGCCGGGATGCGTCCTCGGGATCGTGTTTCTCGAATGCCGACGTCATCGCGGTGCCGCCTTCGCGCGCCGCTCCTCGGCGCGGTGGATCGCTCGGTGTGCGTTGACGTTGTCCCAGTCGTGGCCGTCGTTGTTGTCGGCGACGACGTCCCAGACGCCGCACCAGCACTTCGACGGGATCGGTCCGAGCGCCGGCCAGACGCTCACCCATCCCTTACGCTTGACCGTGGGCGTGTTCTCGGTCGCGGTCCCTGCCAGGGGGCCGCGATTTCTTTGTCCGGTCATCGCCCGCCTCGCTCGTCGTCGCGGAACAGGGCGACCTGAGGCTCGCCGAGGAGCTCTGCCAGACCGGCCCTGAAGCGCGGGCTCGGATGGCCGAATCCGTTCAACCATCTTCCGACCACGAGCTCGCTCATGCCGAGGGTGATCGCGACGGAGCGGTTGGTGATGCGCCTGGAAACCAAGACGCCTTTTGCTGGATGGGGGAGGGGACGCGAGTCGCGAGAGCGGGTCGTCGCGGGGAGAGTCGCCATGCTCGTACTCCAAGTGCCCCGTGGGGCATTACTTGGAGCGGCTTCATGGGATCTGCTCCGGCCCTCCGCCCGCTACCGCTTGATAGCGCCCGGTGCCCGGTACACTACTACATCTATGCCTGCCTGGCCGGCGGAGAACTTCACGCCGGAGGAGGACGAGTGGACGCGTCGCTTGGCCCCGTATACCGAGCGGGTGCTGCTGCTGCGCTGCACCTGCGGCGCGAAGCTGGAGGAGCTCCAGGTCGCCCTCTGGACGCTGCTGCCGTACCCTGCTGGGCCTCATCCGGGCTCGCAGCGCCGCGGCCAGTGGCCCGGTGTGCAGAAGCGGATTTCGTGGGGGTTGGCTCCAGGCTTTCTGGGGGATCGCATCCAGTACGCGCACACGACGGTGCGAGGCTCCAAGTGCCGCGCGAAGCATCGCGCGTTCACCGGCGCGCAGTTGGCCGCGGCATTCATCGCCCAGGCCGAGCGGACCGATGCCCGGTACATCGAGCTCCGAATGCCAGGGCCGAACTCATGGCGGCCGCGCGACCAGCGCGCGAGGGCTTTGACCCGCTGAAACGGAGACGGGCGCAATCCGAACGCATCGCGCGATAACACCGGCTGTGGCCTACGTACTCGGAGGATCTCTCGTCGTCTCGACGACGATTTACGATTGCACGATGCGCGCGCAACGGCGTCAAGTTCTCGCCGCGAAGCCGGTCGATTCGCTACGCCTAGCTGCAGACGTCTACCCGGTTGTGTTGTCATGAAGGCGGTCGCCGGCCTTTTCGTCTCGCTCGCGTTCGGCCTGTTCTTTCTTTTGCCGCGATGACGGGGACACACCCGATCGATCAGCCCGAGGAGCGGATCAAGACACTCGATGCGTTCCGCGCGCTCGCGATCATTCCGGTCGTCCTCTACCACTATTTCACTCGGTGGGAACCCCCACAGAATCCCGACAACGTTTATGGGTACGATGCGAGCTACGCGGGGCTCTTCGATTGGGGCGGCTACGGCGTCGAGTTTTTCTTCATCATCTCGGGCTTCGTGATCTTCATGACGCTGCTGCGCTGCCGCCACGTCTTCGAGTTCTGGTACCGCCGCTTCGCTCGGCTCTGGCCCGCTCTCGTGACCTGCGCCGTGGGGACGTTCGCCGTCACCGCGCTCATCGGTCCCGAGATCTTCCGGAGCCGCCTCAGCGACCTAGCGTGGAGCACGGTACTTCTCGCGCGATACGCGCCCGGCGCGCAATGGGTGGATGGCGCGTATTGGTCTCTCCTCGTCGAGCTGAAGTTCTATTTCTGGATCGGCCTGGTCTTCCTCGCCGGCGCCGCACGCTTCACGCGGGCGTGGGGGGTCTTCGTCGCGATCGGGCTAATCGTGTGGGCCGCGGCAGTTGCCACCGGGGGCACGACCATCACGCTCGTGGCTCGCGAAGTGTTTCTCGTCGACTATCTGCCCTTCTTCACGGCTGGCGTCTTCTTCTTCAAGCTTTGGTCTAGCAAGAAGCCGGACTGGGGCCTCGCGGGGCTCGCCACCTTCGGGTACCTCGCGGTTTGGTCGGGGGTGGTTCCGTACCGCTCGATCTCTCTGCGCCAGGGGGACTTCGAGTCAGCGGTCAGATCGACTGTTGATTTCCGGATCCACGGCGTGGTGCTACTGATGGTGATCGCGTTCTGGCTCTTCTCGCGTGGCCGACTGACGTGGCTCGCAAACCCGCCGCTGCTCTTCTTCGGGAGGATCTCCTACACGCTGTACCTTCTCCACCAGTTCATCGGCGTCTCGATCATCCGCGTTCTAAGATCCATTGGCGTGAACGATCTGCTCGCCGCCGCTTTCGCGTTCACGCTGGTGGCGGCCGCGGCATTCGTCGTCACGAGCCTCATCGAGGTCCCGGGTAAGCGCGCGCTGATGAGCTTCGGTCGGCGGGGGCTCTTCCCGCGATGGCCGGCACGCACGCGCCTCGCGTACGAGAGCTAGGCCGGCCATCGCCACCGTCATGCTCTCCGCGGAGTGTGTCGGCGGAGGTCCAGTCGGAACCGCGGTTCAGCTTGTGCTCACGCACGAGACCTGTTTGCGCGCTAGGTCCACGATCGCAGCAGTGTCAAATCGAGCCTCGCTGCCCGGTCTCTCCCACGAGTTGCTCAGGTTGGACGACGCGGAAGTAGATCGCGTAGCCGGCCTTCACACGGGCCTCGTACTCGCCCGCGGGGGGGCCGGAGCGCGGCGCGAGCGCGAATCATCCGAGAAGGCCGCGAAATTGCTCGGCGAACGGCGCGGCCATCGCGACGATCCCGCGCAGGGGCCGGAGCGCTGGAAGCTGAGTCATCCCCCTCGGCGCCATCTCCTTCGCGCCGAAAGATCTGGCCGCGGACGGCTAGGCGGTCAGCGCTTCGGCGCCACCGATTGTCGCCGCAGGTCAGCAGCCGCGCGGCGGTAAGCGCCGGTGAGCGTCGGTGTGCCCTGCCGCTGAGCGGGGAGGTTGGTCTGGCCCCGCAGGCCAAAGGGCGGTGCCTTCGGTGCCGTCGTGCGCGGTGTCGCCGGCTTCGGTGTGTTCGCCATCGTCGTCCCTCCTACCACTGGTCGCGGTGCTCGTTCAACCACTGCTGTCGACGCGCGTCGCGGATGCGCTGCTGCACGTTGCGCTTCACGAGCGCCTTCCGCACGGTCTCATCGGCCTCGTCGACCTCTTCATGGGCGCTCGCGACCGCGGCTGCGGCGCGGTCCACGTCGCCGTTCGGTTCGCCGGTCATCCACGAGCGGCTGCCCTCGGCATGCTCGAGGGCGCGACCGGCCGCGACGAGCTTCTCGCGCGCCCGCACGAGGGCGGCCTCGGCCTCCGCGGCGAGCGCGTCAGCGGCGAGATCCTCAGCGGTCGGCGGGTTCGCGAGGTCGACGGGGGCGGGCTCATCGGACGGACGGCCGAATAGGAAGGTCCGCTCGCGGCCGAAGAATCGTTGGTAGTCCGCCGGCGAGTACGGCCCCGGTGGGATCACCGTGCCGCAGTCCTCGCAGCGCACCTGGCGCTCTCCTCGCGCGTTGCCGGCCTGGACGCGCTCCCGGTGGTAGATCAGGCACGGCGGGGCGGTCGGCGCGCTCGCGCTCTTGTTCGCGGCGATCTTCAGCATGATTGCGATCTCCTCATCGGCCGTAGTACGCGCGCAGCTCGGCGTTGACCGCGGCCCGGTACGCGCGATCCGCGTACCGCTCGGCGTCCTCTTCGCCCATCCCAGCGACGTGTCCGACCTCGTGCGCGACGGTGCGGGTCACGCCGGCGGCGACCAGGTCTTCGCGGACCCAGATCAGCCCCTTGCCGGGCTCCGCGCAGCCGCGTAGGTCGCTCATTCCGGGGTAGTTCCCTGCGAGCTCCTGGCCTCCCTCGGCGGAGAAGAAATGCAGCGTCGGCGGTGCGATGCGGAGGTCGCGGGCCGCGCGGTCGCGCTCGTGATACGCGCGGGCGCGGATACCGGGGTGGACGAGTCGCTCCCGCACGGCGAAGTCCTCGACCTGCGGACGAGACTCCTGAGCGGCCTTGATCTGGGCCAGCTGGGCGCTCCGCTGCGCATACGCGAGGCCGATCTGCTCCTGCTCTGTGAACGCGCGCGGCTCGTCAGCGATCGCCGCGAACGCGCTCTTGATCGCGGTCGTCGCCGTGCCGACGCCGGCGCCGACGAGCACCGGACTGACCTCGTGGACGTTGACTGACACGAGCCCGCGCCGCGCGCTGGGGTACGCCGCCATGCGCGGATCCGTGGAGGTGATGCCCTGGAGGACGTCGTAGCCGTAGGACCACTGCGCGAGCCCGCCGAGTCCCTTGACCGTGTGGTACGTGTCGGCGCCGGCCGCCGTGTTCGTGAAGAAGCGGCCATCGACCCATGCGTGCGTCGAGTCGGCATTCAGGATGGCCTTGCCGACCGGCAGCGAGCCCTTCCAGCTTCCGTGCCCGTAGCTCGAGATCGGGATGCTCTTGCCGGTCGGGAACGCGCCGGGGAAGGTCACGTCCTGATCGCGGTCGACCACGCCCAGCGTGGCGATCGTCGCGGTGAACTCGCCGCTGTCATTGGCCTTCAGCTCGAGCGGAGTGGCGAGCATCTTGTGCGCTACCACTGCTCGGCCCCCTCGGGCTTGGCCTCGATGATGAGCCCGCGGCGGTGGAGCTCCTGCTCGAGGATCCATTCGGCCTCGTGGCGCACGTCGCGCCGTTCCTTCAATGCCAGGTCGCGCAGCGCGTCGGTCGCGGCGTCGGACAACTTCACGTTCATGCGTCAACGATGACCGCTGACCGCGTGCAATGTGGCGATCTGATGGCTAACTAATCGCGGCGGGAACCCGTAGCGGCGGCGGTAGGTTCGCAGCGTCTGACGGCAGATGCCGATCTGCTCGGCGATATCGGCCTCGCTGTGCCACCCGCGGCGGCGGTGTCCGAGCCTCTCGTGCGCGGTCTCGAGCGCGGCGACGAACTGCTCGCGGGTGAAGGCGTAGCTGCCGGGTGAACGTCCGGCCACGTCAGTCCTCGCGCGGTAAAGGTGCGCGCATTTCGTCGCGGTGACGCTGGGCGACATCGAGCGCGATCCGCTCGGCATCACCGAGCAGGCCGTGGCGCGCGAGCCACTGTTCGTTCGTCTCGCCGTTCTGGAACGGCCCGATCGTCACGGCCTCGACGGCCCAGAACCCCGCGGGGCGCCATCCCGGGGTGATCCGGCTCAGGAGGTCGTCGCGGTGTTCGTACCAGGCGCGGCGCTTATCGAGCGGGGATGCCCAGACCGACGCGCGGGCGCCCCGGCCGAAGACGAGCTCGCTCCACTGCTCCGGCGTCAGCTCGTCGCGTCGACCGGGTGTCGCGCGGCGCTTGCGTGGCATCAGTACCGCGCCGGCGTGCGGGTGGGTGCCTTCGGCGGCTCGATGTCCAAGTCGAGCTCGCGCAGCGCCCGTAGGAAGCCGATCCGGGCATCGCGCTCGATGGCGACGGACGGGTGCGCGCGGGGCTCGCCGAAGCGGGTCAGGTAGATCGCGCCGTCCTGCGCGACGCGCTCGCGCGCCTCATTACCGCGGTCCAGCGCCTCGCAGGCGACGGTCAGGACGGCCAAATGGTGCTTATCGAGGGTGAACGTGCCCGCTACGGAGGCCCACCAGGCGCGCGTGTCCGCTGTGAGGTGTCGGGGAGGTCGCGGAACCCGCGTATTCATTGACGATTCCTTGCCGCCGGCGTCAGCACCGGCATATTCGGTTCAACTGCGTACGCGATCGCGTCTTCGTACGCGGACCTGTAGCGGCGAGGCTTCGCTTTTACGGATTTAGCGCCCCCCCGTCTGCTTACCGCACATGCAGGCGTCACCACTGGTCAGCCCAGTCCACGCATGCCGGCACTGGATGCCGCCGTCTTCCGAGCGTGGTCAGTGGCGCAGCGCGATTGCAGTTGGTCATCGCTGCCGCCCTGCGACCTCGACACGACGTTGGTCGGCGACGGTCGCGCGGCCGCCGCACACGGCGCACCTCGGCTCGCGCTGTAGCTGCGCCGCACGCATCGCCCGCCACGCTGCGAAGTCGTAGAAGCGCTGGTCGTGCGGTCGCGTGTGAAGGGTGCAGCCCAGGCGCGGGCAGCGTGGGTTCGCGCATGGGAGCTTGGCCCTGTAGGGACTCACTCGGCCATCCATCCGCGCTTGTCGCGGAAGCCGAGCGTGAGCACTGGTGCGCGCTTGCCATCGCGTGAGACCGCATGCACCGCGATGCGCCGAGCGGTCAGGTCGTAGCTGAAGACGAGCGACACCTCGCCGCGTCCGCGGCGCGCCTCGATCTCGGCGGCATGCTCGCTGTACCGGACGGTTGCCTCGGCGAACCGTGCGATGGACAGGACCAACGCGGACGGGTCGATCGCGGCGGTGGGGTCGGGCTTCACGAGCGCAATCCCTTCGGTCGTGGTGCCGCCGGGGAAACGTGTTCGGCGATCGCATGGACTCTGGCGCACCTGTCGGAGCACAACGGCCGGTCGCACGCGGGGCAGTGAGCGAGCGCCGGGCCATGGCAGGTGGCGCAGTGAGATCCCTGTGTCACCGGTCGTGGCACCGCACGAATCTTGGTGAGCACGGCGGTGCGTCGTGGTGGGCCTCAAGGCCGTGACAGATCGCGCACAGGTCGGAGCACAGCAGCCGCCCGCATTCCGCACACGGCGCCCCTCCAGCGGACGGTGTGGGGGTGCGTGCAGGCGTGCATGCGTGCATGCGTGATTGGGGGGTATGAGAGGGGCACCGCGTCGGGTCTTACCTCGGTAGCCATCTTGGTAGCCATTCGGTGGATGACAGCGGATGACGCGGGGTGACAGCGGAGGCCGTTTTGAGCACGGCGGATGACGCTGGATGACTCCTCGGACGATATGCAGAGAGCTGCAAAACCGCGATCACGGGTTCGATCCCCGTCGTCGCCTCAGCGGCCAGGTTCCGCGGACCTGCGACGCAGTGACACGGAAGCGCGACTCGATACGGTCACGGCGACGTGACTGGGAAATATGCGGACGAA
>JBBPYG010000029.1:0-35536 GCA_038200085.1 Candidatus Limnocylindria bacterium
GCCTGCTCCGCCGCGAGGATCACGTTCTTATCGTTCGGCAGGACGATGACGTGCCGCGCCCCGGCCGACCGGATCGCCCCCACGAGCTCCTCGGTGGAGGGGTTCATCGTCGGACCGCCTCGCAGCGGCGTCGCGCCGAGCGAGCGCGCGACCTCCGCGACGCCGTCGCCGGGTACGACGCTCACCACCGCGAGCGCGGCCGCCGGCGCGGCGGTGGCCGCCGGCGCGGCGGTGGCCGCAAGGTGCACGCCATGCTCGTGCGCCATCGCCTCGAGGTCCTCGACGACGACGTCCGCGACGCGGCCGGCGGTCAGCCCGATCCTGATGATCTCGTGCGGGTGCAGCGTGTGGACGTGGACCTTGACCACCGACTCGTCCCCGACGACGAGCACGCAATCGGCGCCAAACTCGAGCATCTCCGCGCGCAATTCGTCCGCGTTCCTGGTCGGCGCTGTTACGAGGAACTGCACGTCGTAGGCGCCGCGCCATTCGGGCTGAGCGGCGCTGATCTCGTGTACGTGGTCCGCCGTGCGGGCTGGCGCGGTGGGGGTGTGACCTGCCGCTGCGGGGTCCGCCGCGACGGTGCGTTCATCGGGCCCTGCCGGCGCGCGTCCCTCGACCGCGGCGAGCGCTCCGTCAAGGAGCAGCCACAACCCGCGAGCGCCTGCGTCGACGACCCCGGCAGCTGCGTTCACGGGATTGTCGAAGCGCGTCCGTCCGACAGCGGAGGTACCCGCCTCGACCGCCGCGCGAAGCACGCCCGCCGCCTCGCCCGCGGTACCGACCGCCACGTCCGCCATCGCGTCGAGGGCCGTGAGGATCGTGCCTGGAGCTGGAGCGGTGACCGCAGCGAATGCGAGGTCGTGGGCGCGCCGGAACGCGCTGCGCAGCTGATCGCCGTCGATCGTCTCGGCACCGGCGGCCGCATCCTTGAGTCCCCGTATCACCTGCGAGAGGATCACGCCGCTGTTGCCGCGC
The DNA here is from genome assembly GCA_038200085.1 of Candidatus Limnocylindria bacterium. GTDB lineage: Bacteria > Chloroflexota > Limnocylindria > P2-11E > P2-11E > JALYKU01. The sequence goes on from JBBPYG010000029.1 coordinate 979, forward strand.
GCTCCCATCAGCGCGCCGCGGGCTGCGGCGGCAGCGACCTCCTCGGCGCGCTGACCTGCCGCTCGCGCGTCCCGCGCCGCGGAACGCATCGTGTGCAGCATGTTCGTGCCGGTGTCGCCGTCAGGGACGGGATAGACGTTGAGATCGTTCACTTCGTCGACAGAGCGTGCGAGGCGTTCGGTCGCCGCCTCGAAGAGGCGCAGGAGCATCGCGCCGTCGCACCGTGTTACGATCGTGCGACTTTACCAGCCTCACGGCAGCTTCTTTTTCGGAGGATCACGTCGAGATGCCACGCGCCTGCGCGGTCTGCGGCAAGTCCGCGGGATTCGGATCGAACGTCAGCCACTCGAAAGTGCACACACGGCGACGCTTCGACGCGAACCTGCATCCCGCGCTGATCGGCGGCGTGAAGCTGCTGGTATGCACGCGCTGCCGCCGGACGGACACGAAGGGCGCGCGGGCGCGCTCGAAGCAGGCGGGGCGGCCGACGCCGTAGCGGCTATCCCCTAGCGGCCACGGTCCCAGCGAACGTCTCTGGCACCGCCTCGGGCGTACGCGCACCGTCCTCGTCGACCTTCAGCTGACCGCATCCGGCGAGGATGTCCTGACCCTTGCTGATCCGCAGCGTCGCGGCGATACCGCGCGCGCGAAGCGTCGCGGCGAAGTGCTCCATGCGTTTGGCGCTCGGACGGCGGAAGCCTCCCGGACCGGGGTTGTACGGGATGAGGTTCACGAGGTAGTCCGCCCTCGGTCCCCGCTCAGCGATGCGACTCGCGAGGAGCCGCGCATCATCGGCCGAGTCGTTCACGCCGGCCAGCAGCACGTACTCGAGCGTCGCGCGGCGCCCGCTGCTGCGGATGAAGCGCGCCGTCGCGTCGAGCACTTCCTCGATCCCCCACTTGCGGTTGATCGGCATGATCTCCATCCGCGTCCGGTCGTCCGCGGCGTGCAGCGACACGGCGAGATTCACCGCCAGTCGCTCGCCCGCGAGAGCGTCGATGCCGGGCACGACGCCGCATGTGGAGATCGTGATCCGCCGCGGGCTGATCCCGAAGCCGCGCGCATCGGCGAGCGCTCGCGCGGAGGCGACCGTCGCGCGGTAGTTGTTGAGCGGCTCCCCCATCCCCATGTACACGACGTGCGAGACGCGCTCGCTCTCCGGCGCGAGCACGCCGGACCAGTACCTGACCTGGTCGACGATCTCCCCCGCGGACAGGTTCCGTACGAGGCCCATCTCGCCCGTCGCGCAGAACGCGCACGCCATCGGACAGCCCGCCTGCGTCGAGATGCACACGGCGTTGCGCGCGCCGTGGTGCGGCATGAGGACGCTCTCGATGTGATGGCCATCGTGCAGCCGCAGCAGCGCCTTTCGCGTCTCGCCGTCCGCGCTCGCGTGTTCGGCGACGGCCTCCACCGCGGTCCAGCGGAACGATGCGCCGAGTGAGGACCGCAGCGTCTTCGGAACGTCGGTGAGCGACTCCCAGCCCGACGATCCGCGCGCCGCGCGGCGGCGGATCTGGCGTGCCCGAAAGGCTGGCTGGCCGCGCTCGGCGAGCCACGCCAAGAGTTCGCGGTCCGACACGTCGCTGATCGACGGGCGGGCCGGCTCAGCGGGCGCGCGCGGCCCTGCGAAAGGACCAGAAGGTCCCCACCTCGTTCGAGGTGGAGCGGTGATGCTCATCCGATGAGGGTAGCGGGCGACGCCGACGCGGAGCGGTCCGCTAAGACGGAAGGCGTTCCTCGTCACGAAGCCCCCGCAGGCCCCGCGCCCAATCGGCGCCGCTCATCGAGCGCCTGCCCGCCGGCCGGACCGCGTCCAGGCGGAGCCACCCGGCGCGGGCGGCCACGCGCGGCGCGCCATCGCGGATCTCGAGCGCGCCGTGCTCGCGCGGAGGTCCGGCGGCGACGCCCGCCCTCTCGATGCCGAGCCTCTGGCCGCGGAACGTCGTGAACGCGCCGGGAACGGGCGAGAGGGCGCGGACGCGGCGGGCGAGCGCGTCGGCGGGAGATGAGAAGTCGAGCTGCCCATCCGCGGCGGCGAGCTTCGGCGCCCACGTCGCCTCGGCGTCGTCCTGCGGACGAGGCGCGACGCCGCCATCCAGGTACGCGGGCAGCTCGCGCTCGAGCAGGGCTGCGCCGAGGGTCGCGAGCCGCGCGGTGAGCGCGCCAGCATCCTCGTCGGGACCGATAGGTACCCGCTCCTGCGCGAGGATCGGCCCCGCGTCCAGCACCGCGGTGCCCTCCATGAGCGTGACGCCGGTCTCACGGTCGCCCGCGAGGATCGCGCGCGCGACGGGCGCCGCGCCCCGGTGCCGCGGGAGCAGCGACGCGTGGACATTCACCGCCCTCCCGCCGGCAGCGGCGATGAGGCGCGCCGGGATCAGGTTCCCGTAAGCGGCCCAGACGAGCAGCGCCGGCCGGAGCGCGATCAGCTCGTCGAGCGCTCCTGCGGCGAGCCGCGCCGGCTGGAGCAGGCGCAGGCGGTGCAGCGCCGCGCGCGCCTTGACGGGCGGGACGGCGAGGCGCCGGCGATGCCCCGGACGGTCGGGCTGCGTCACGACGGCGACGATCTCGACGCGACGCCCGTCGTGCAGCCGCTTCAGCGCGTCGAGCGAGGGCAGCGCGAATTCCGGCGTCCCGAGGAAGATCGTGCGCGGCCGCTCTACGACGCGGCGGCCCCCGCCTTCGGTCGTGGCTGATCGTCGGGCTCGACGGGGAAGAGGTCTTTGCGCGACCGTAGGCGGTCGACGTAAAGGATCCCGTTCAGATGATCGGTCTCGTGGAGGATGCACTGGGCGCCGTAGCGTTCTCCCTCGACGACGAACCGCTTGCCCGTGATGTCCGTCGCGGCGAGCCGCGCGGTGAGGGGGCGCTCGAGCATCCCGTAGAGGCCCCGCACCGAGAGGCATCCCTCGCTCGCCTCGGCCACCTCGGAGCTCGTCCACTCCACCTCGGGATTCACAGCGACGATCCCGGCCTCGTCGACGTCAATGACGCAGACGCGGAGCGGCACCCCGATCTGGGGCGCGGCTATGCCGACGCCGTGGGCCGCGAGCATCGAGGCGAACATCCGCGCGGCGAGATCCTCCAGCTCGCGCCGATCGAGGCGCGGCTTCTTCGCGGGAGCGTGCAGCACGGGGTCACCGACCTGGCGAACATCGACGGCGCGCGCCGAGATGAACTCGGGCCGCGACCACTTCTCGCGTTCCCCCGCGCCGATCGTCCAGGGTGAGCCCTTGACGATCCAAAGGCGCGGCTCGGAGGGTTCTTCCCCCTCCGCCGCGTCGGCCTCGGCTTCCTCTTCGAATTGGCTCACGACGGCGAAGATAGTCTGCCGCGATGGACAAGGCGAAGTTCTGGCGCACCTTCACCAAGCGGCTCCTGAACCCGCTGACGGTGCCGTTCGCAGGCGTGGTACCCGGCTGGGCGATCCTCGAGACCCGCGGGCGTCGGACCGGGCGGCCTCGCCGAACGCCCGTCGGGGACGGGCTCCGCGGCACGTCGTTCTGGATCGTGGCGGAGCACGGGCGTCGCGCCGACTACGTGCGCAACATCGCCGGCCACCCGCGTGTCCGCATCAGGCGCCGCGGCCGCTGGCACTCCGGAACCGCCGTCATCGTGCACTCGGACGACGCGCGCGCACGCCAGCGCGCGCTGCGCCTCAACCCGCTGAATTCGCTCATGGTCAGGGCAGTCGGGACGCAGCTTCTGACGATCCGCGTGGATCTGGACACACCGCATCCGGGGGCTCCGCCCTCCGAGTACCCCCTGCGGGGGCTGCGTAGGTGGACATGTACCGCCGGGCTCCGCCCCAAGGACCCCCCGGGCGGGCGCGAGGCACATGCCTTTCGCGACACGACGGACGGCTTATGCGCTCCTCAACTGCCGAGCAGCGACGCCGGATCGACGTCGATCGTCCAGCCGGGACCGGGCGGCTCGCGATCGATGACCGCGCCGGGGTCGGCGCCGCGGAGGATGACCTGCATGCGGTAGGTGCCGGCGCGCTTCGCCGCGAAAGCGGTGGCGGGGCCGAGCACCTCGGCGTCCTTGCGCGCCGCCGCCCGCAGCCGCGCCGCGAGATCCGCCGCGCGCCGCGCGGCCGTCTCCTCCCGGCGCGCTCCGGTCTGGAGGAGGACGAGCCTTCCGAAGGGCGGGAACCCGAAACGGCGGCGGGCCGCGAGTTCGGCTTCCGCGAAGGTCGCATAGTCGTGCGCGGCCGCGGCGCGCACCGAATAGTGGTCAGGTAGGTAGGTCTGGAGGATGCCCCGTCCGCCAGCGTCGCCGCGTCCCGAGCGCCCGAGGACCTGCGTGAGCAGCTGAAAGGTGCGCTCGGCGGCCGTGTGATCCGGGAGGTTCAGCAGCGTGTCGGCGTTGACGACGCCGACGAGGGTCACTCCCGGCAGATCGAAACCCTTGGCGAGCATCTGCGTGCCGACGATCACCTGCGCCGCGCCGGAACGCATGCGCTCGAACGCCGCCGCGTGGCCACCCTTCCCTCGCACCGCGTCGCGGTCCAGCCTGATGACGCGCGCCTGGGGCACCGCCGCGCGGACCTCCTCCTCGACGCGCTGCGTTCCGACGCCGAGATGGCGGATGCGGGTGCCCCCGCAGTTCGGGCACGTCGCGGGCGCGGCCGGGGCCGTGCGGCCGCAGCGGTGGCACACCAGCCGTCCGTCGGCGTGCCAGGCGAACGGCACCTCGCACCCGGGACACGGGACGACGAACCCGCAGTCGCGACAGAGGATCACCGTGGCGAGTCCTCGCCGGTTGAGATAGAGCATCGCCTGCTCGCCGTTCGCGACGGTACGGCGCAGCGCCGTCCGCAGCGCGCTCGATAGCGTGCCCCGGTTCCCCGCGCGCATCTCCAGCCGGAGGTCCACGACCGTCGTCGGTGGCAGTGGCCGGCCGCCGACGCGGGCCGGCAGCTCGAGCAGCCGCATCCCGCCGATCCGCGCCGCGTGCCAGGTCGTCACCCGCGGCGTGGCGGAACCGAGTACGACTGCCGCGCCCGCGATCCGCCCGAGCGCCAGCGCCGCATCGACGGCGTGGTAGCGCGGATCGCTCTCCTGCTTGTACGACGGCTCCTGCTCCTCATCGACGACGATGAGGCCTGGGTCTCGCAGCGGAGCGAAGAGCGCCGACCGCGAGCCGACGACGATGTCTGCGGCGCCATCGAGTACGCGCCGCCACTCGTCGTGGCGCTCGCCGGCGGACAGCGCGCTGTGCAGCACCGCGACGCGTTCGCCGAAGCGCGCGACGAAGCGCGACACGACCTGCGCCGCGAGCGCGATCTCGGGCACGAGCACGATGGCCGACCGGCCACGCGCGCTCGCGGCCTGCGCGGCGCGGAGGTAGACCTCGGTCTTGCCGCTGCCGGTGACCCCATGCAGCAGGAACGGCGCGCCCTCGTCGAGCGCCGAGAGGATCGCTTCGAGCGCCGCGCGCTGCGCTTCGGTGGGCGACGCGTCACGCGTCGAGTCCTCCTCCGTCACCGCGAACTCGGGCGGGATGCGCCGCACCGAGCGCCGGCCCGCGATCACCAGATCCCGCGCGACCAGGGCGCGAGCCGCGTCCGCGGATCCGCCCGCCGCGCGCAGCTGAGCGGCCGAGGCATCGCCCGAGGCGAGCGCACGCAGGGTTGCGAGCTGGGCCCGACCGAGGCGCGCAGCGCCCGCGACGTCCGCCACGGAGGCGGCCCGGGCGGCCTCGCGCCCAGCCGGCGTCAGCCCGAACGTCGCCTCCGTGCGCCCGCGGCCTCCCGCGCGCGCCGTGCCGCGAGCGGCGAGCGCCGGCGGGAGCATCGCGCGCACGGCGTCGGCGAGCGCGCAGCGGTAGTGCTCTGAGATCCACCGCGCGAGCGCCAGCTGGTGCGGGCCGAGGAGCGGGACCGGATGCGCCAGCGCCTGCACCGGACGGAGCTCTTCGCGCGCGGGCACGTCGAGCCCGACGACGACGCCGCGGACGACGCGCTTGCCGAAGCCGACGTCGACGAGGTGCCCGCAGCTGAGGGCGAGGCCGTCAGAGACGGCGTACGTGAACGTCGCGGCGGGGCCACGGATGCCCGCGAGGACCGCGATGTCGGCCGTGCGCGTCACAGATCGTAGTGTCGCGGCCTCTTCGCCTCGCTACGGATGATGTCCGCGATCTCGCGCACGGTCTCGTCGATCCTGCCATCGTCGTTCACGACCACGTGGTCGTACTCGGGAGCCGCCGCGACCTCGATCTCCGCGTTGCGCAGGCGAAGCTCGAGCTGCTCCTCGCTCTCGGTGCCCCGCCCCACCAGGCGGCGGCGCAGCGCGTCGACCGATGGCGGCATGATGAAGATCGTCAGCGCCTCGGGCAGCAGCGCCTTGATCTTGCGCATGCCCTGCGGCTCCGGCTTCACGATCACGATCCGGTGCTGGCGCAGCGTGTCGGCGAGGGCGTCGCGCCGGACGCCCTTGAAGTCGCCGTGCACCATGGACCATTCGAGGAAGTTGCCCTGCTCGATCTCCTCGCGGAATTTCTCGGGCTCGTAGAAGTAGTAGTCGCGCGCATGCTGCTCCCCCGGACGCGGCCGACGGCTGGTCGCCGTCACGTACACGACGGCATCCTCGAGAAGCGAGACGAGGCGGCCGATGACAGTGTCCTTCCCTCCCCCCGACGGCGCGGAGATGATCACGAGCAGGCCGCTCTGACCACGGCCTACAGGAGCCCCGCCATCGTGGTCGCCTCGCTGGGCCGCCGTCCGCGCGGCGTGGCCGCCCTCGGTCACGCTTCCACGATGTCCCGGTACGGGTCCGCGGTGGCAGTCGGTGAGCCGAGGTCCGTCAGGCATGAAAGCAGGTCGGGCGCGAGCGGAGCGGTGAAGGTGCGCTCGCCGGCGTGCGGCAGCCGCACGGTGAGCCGCCATGCATGGAGGAACTGCCGGGACAGGCCGCTCGGGTCACCGCGCCTGCCGTACACCGGATCGCCAACGATAGGCAGTCCCGCGAACGCGAGGTGCACGCGGATCTGATGCGTCCTCCCAGTCACGGGCCGCACGTGCAGGAGCGATCGCCGTGCGCCGCCCCCGGCGAAGGCGGCGACACGCTGGAACCTGGTGACCGCGTCGCGCCCGCCGGACCGCACGGCCATGCGCCGGCGGTCGTCGGGGTCGCGCAGGAGCGGTGCCTCCACGACGGCCGGCCGCTCCCCCGGATCACCCCAGGCCAGCGCCACGTACTCCTTGCCGAACGTCCTCGCCTGGAGCTGCCGCGCCAGCGCGAGGTGCGCGAGGTCGGTCTTCGCGATGATCATCACGCCGCTGGTGTCCTTGTCGAGGCGGTGCACGATGCCGGGACGCAAGGCGGGGAGTCCCGTCTGCGCCGCGATGCGCCCGACGAGCGCGTTGACGAGGGTGCCGCTGTGGTGGCCGTACGCGGGATGCACCACGAGGCCGGCGGGCTTGTTCACCACGAGCACGTCGGCGTCCTCGAAGAGCACGTCGACCGGGATGTCCTCGGCCAGGAGGCTCAGTGCCAGCGCGGGGGGAGGGACGGCGACCACGACGACGTCGCCGTCGCGCAGGCGGTGTGACGGATCGACCGCGGCGCCGGCGATGGTGACGCGGCCGTCGCGCGCGAGGCGCTGGATCGCGCTCCGCGACAGAACGGTGTGCTCAGCGACGTACCGGTCCACGCGGTCGGCCGCACCCTCGACGTGAAGAACGATCGGCCCGCTCGAGCCGTCCGTCACGCGTCGATCCCGTGCGACAGCATCACGCCGCTGTCACCGCCAGCGCCGAGCCCCTCCCCCGGCATCTGCCGGCGCTCGGGCGATCGCGGACGGGCTCCGGACCTCCGGCGTCGCCCGCGGCAACCGCGGGCGCTCACGCGGTCCGGCGCGCGCTGCCCTGCTGCTGCTCCTCGCGCCAGAGCGCGAGCGTCACCGCGAGGATGCCGAGCACGATGGAGGAGTCCGCGACGTTGAACGCCCAGAAGCGCAGCCCGCCGATCCCAACGTCCACGAAATCGACGACGTACCCCTGTCCGAGGCGGTCGACGAGGTTCCCGATCGCTCCTCCGAGCTGCATGCCGAGCGTGGCCGCGACGAGCGGCGAGCGCGCGAGGATGAACCGGTAGTAGTAGACGATCGCCGCGACGGCGAGGACCGAGAGGACGGACAGCAGCGTGGTGCGCTCCGGGAGGAGCCCGAACGCCGCTCCGGTGTTCCGCACGTAGCTGATGCGGACCGCGTCGCCGATGACCTCGTGCGACTCGCCGAGCACCATCCTCGTCGAGACGAGCTGCTTCGTGACCCGGTCGAGCCCGAACACGAGGACCGCGACAATCGCGATGAGGGCGGCCCTTCCCGGGGTGACCCTCACGTCACCATCCCGCCGTCGATGACGATGACCTGGCCGGTGATGTACGCGGCGTCGTCGGACGCGAGGAACGCGATGGCACCGGCGACGTCGTCGACCGTGCCGAAGCGGCCCAGCGGGATCTGCTTCATCAGGCCCTCCTTCACCTGCTCCGGCAGCGGGTCGGTGAGGTCCGTGGAGACGAAACCGGGTGCCACCGCATTCACGGTGATGTTCCGGCTCGCCATCTCGCGCGCGACGGTCTTCGTGAAGCCGATGATCCCGGCCTTGGCCGCGCTGTAGTTGGCCTGCCCCGCGTTGCCGACGATGCCGGCGATCGACGCGACGTTCACGATCCGTCCGCCGCGCTGCTTCATCATCGGCCGCATCGCGGCCTTCGTCATGAGGAAGGTCCCGCGCAGGTTGAGGTCCATGACTTCGTCCCACTCCTGCGTGCTCATGCGGAGCAGGAGGTTGTCGCGGGTGATGCCCGCGTTGTTCACCAGGATGTCGAGGCGGCCGTCGCCGAAGGCGAGCGCCTCCTTCACGATCCGGTCGGCCTCCCCGTCGGCCGAGACGTCGCCCTGGACGAGGGTCGCCGTCGCTCCCGCCTCGCCGACAAGGCGCGCGGCCTCGGTCGCGGCCTCCGTGTTGCCCTTGTAGTTCAGGACCACTCGTGCGCCGTCCCGCGCGAGGCGCAACGCGGTCGCGCGGCCGATCCCGCGACCCGCTCCGGTGACGAGGGCGACGCGGGAGTCGAGGCGCGTCACAGGAATGTCAGCGCGGCGCGTGCGCGGAAGCCGAGCCGCTGTCGCCCGCGAAGATCAGGCTGGCGTTGTGGCCGCCGAATCCCATCGAGTTCGAGAGCGCGATGCGGATCCGCCGCTGGCGCGCCTCGTTGGGGACGTAGTCGAGGTCGAGCGCGGGATCCGGCGTCGTGTAGTTGATGGTCGGCGGGATGCACCCGTCGCGCATCGCGAACAGGCACGCGATCGCCTCCAGCGCTCCCGCCGCGCCAAGCAGGTGCCCCGTCATGGACTTCGTCGACGAGACGAGGAGCCTCCGAGCGTGGTCGCCGAAGACCGACTTGATGGCCGACGTCTCCTCGCGATCGTTGGGTTGCGTCGAGGTGCCGTGCGCGTTGACGTATTCGACGTCAGTCGGCGCGATCCCCGCCTGGTCGAGGGCCATGCGCATCGCCCGCGCGTTTCCCTCGCCTTCCGGCGAAGGCGAGGTGATGTGATACGCATCCGCCGTGGCGCCGTACCCGATGAGCTCCCCGTAGATGCGGGCTCCCCGGGCCAGCGCGTGCTCCCGCTCCTCCAGGACGACCACCGCGGCGCCCTCCGAGAGCACGAAGCCGTCGCGGTCCTTGTCGAATGGCCGCGACGCGTGCTCGGGGTCGTCGTTGCGGCGGCTCATCGCGTGCATCGTGGAGAACGCGCCGATCGCGAGCGGCAGGACCGCCGCCTCCGCGCCTCCAACGACCATGACGTCGGCCTGCGAGCGCTTGATCATCTCGGCCGACTCGCCGATCGCGTGCGCGCTCGAGGCGCACGCCGATACGTGCGTGACGGTCGGACCCTTGAGGCCGAACTGCATCGAGATCTGCGCCGTGCCGGCGTTCGCCATGAGCATCGGGACGAGGAACGGCGAGAGCCGATCGGGGCCCCTCCTCTCCATGAGGACGACCTGGTCGACCAGCGTTTCGAGCCCGCCGACGCCCGTGGCGATGTCCACGCCCACGCGCTCCGGGTCCTTCGTCGCGTCGAGCCCGGCGTCCGTGATCGCCTGCGACGCCGCGGCGACGGCGAGCTGGGCGAAACGGTCCGTGCGGCGCGCGTCCTTGCGGTCCATGTACTTCGTGGGCTCGAAGTCCTGGACCTCGCCCGCGATCTGGCTCTCGTATGGCGAGGGGTCGAACCTCGTGATCCGCCGGATACCGCCCCGTCCGTGCACGAGCGCGTCCCACGTGGAGGCGACGTCGCTGCCGAGCGGCGTGATCGCGCCGGCGCCGGTGACGACGACGCGGCGTCGCGGCGCCATCAGCGTTTCGGCCCCCGGCCGGCGCGGCGGGCGGCGATGGCACGGGCCGCCTCGGCCAGCGCATCGGCGCGGGCGGGAAGGTCGAACGCGCGCAGCGCCGAGGCGATCGACGGAGGATCCGACACGTTCACGGTGGTGACATCGGCGATCCGTTTGACGAGGCCGTTCACGACCTGGCCAGCGCCGATCTCCACGAAGGTCGAGGCGCCGCGCTCCACCATGAAGCGCACCGAGCGGAGCCACTCCACGCGTTGCGACAGGTGCCGGACGAGCGTATCGGGGATCGACGCGCCGCTTTGGTGCGGCGCGGCCGTCACGTTCGCGACGACCGGCACGACCGGCTCGCGGAAGCCCAGCGTCCCCATGAAGGCACCGAGCTCGTCGCCGATGCGGCCCATCGGCGGGAAGTGGAAGGGTCCCGAGATGCGCAGCATGACCACCTTGCGGGCGCCGTAGCGCGTGAGCGCCTCACTGACCCGGGTGACGCTCCGCTCGTCGCCGGCGATCGTCACCTGCGACGGGCCGTTGTCGTTCGCGACGACCGTCGCCCCCTGCGGCACCGTCTCCGCGATCACCCGCTCGACCTCTTCGGCGGTCAGTCCGAGGATCGCGGCCATGACGCCCTTCGCGCCCTTCGTGGCAGCGAGGCGCCCGCGCTCGCTCACCAGGCGCAGCGTGTCGGAGAACGAAAGGACCCCGGCGGCCGCGAGGGCGCTGAACTCCCCCAGGGAATGGCCGGCGACGAAAGCCGGACGGATCGGCGCCGGGAGCGCCGCGACCCCCCTGGGCTCGGCTCCGGAGGTGATCCGGCCGAGCGCACCGGTGGCGGCCTCCGCCATCGCCTCGAGGATCGCGATGCTCGTCGTTAGGATCGCCGGCTGCGCTATCCGCGTATCGCCGAGCTTCTCCGCCGGGCCCGAGAAGCAAAGGTCCGAGACCTTGTAGCCGAGGACGTCGTCGGCCTCCTCGAACGTCTCGCGCGCCCGGGCCGAGCCCTCGAACACGCCGCGACCCATGCCGACGGCCTGCGAGCCCTGGCCCGGAAAGACGAAAGCCAATGAGTGGCCGATGAGCGAACGGTAGCACCGGCGCGCCCGGCGGTCGATGGTCGCTCAGGCGTCTTGAGTGCATAGCATGTGCATCGAATGTCCGGACGCTACGTCCAGAGCGAACGCGCGAGGGCCACCCAGCGGACGGGGACGGCGATCCAGGCCGCCGCCCTGCGGGAGCTCTCGCTGCGCGGCTATCGCGGCCTGCGCCTCGACGACGTGGCGCGGCGGGCGCGGGTGGCGCGCCGCACGCTTTACCTCCACGCGCCGTCGAAGGAGCGGCTGGTCGAGCGCGCGCTCCGGCGCCGGGCGGACGGCCTGGTGCGGCGGGTCGAGCGCTGGCGGCCGCGTGACGGCGGCGGTGAGGCGGCGATCGACGAACTCGTCGCCCTGCACGCCCGCAGCTACCGCGCCGAGAAGGCGCTCCTCGACACGCTGCTCGATGGCGGTCTGCCGCGGAGCGGTGCCGCCATCCTGCGCGAGCTCGACGCGGTCCGCCTCGACATCATCTCGCGCACCATGGCGGAACTCGCACGGAACGGCGCGCTGCGCATTCGCGCAACGGACGCGACCGCGCTGGCGCACGCACTCCTTGCGTACCCCACCTGGCGGGTGGCCCTGACGGGGCCCGCGGGCCGGCACGCCAGGCGAGTTATCACCGCGGCGCTGCGCACCGCGGTGGTCGGCTGACGGCCGCGGGCGCGGCCGGCCCCGGGCGGGCCGGTGCGGTCGCGCTCGAGATTTCGCTGCAGGCTTAGTCGCCCGGGCGCACCTGCGCCGCCCGTCCGCTCCCATCGCGCTCGAGCTCGAGCTCGGCCGCCACGCCGTTCACCTCGCCGGACCACCGATGTCCTGCGCCCGCTAGCCCGTCGCGCAGCGACGTCGCGAGCGTCTCGCTCGCGACCAGGTCGCGGAAGCGCTCGATCGTCGGGGCGACCGCGCCCGCGTAACGCACCGCGATGCGGTCGGCGATCTCGAAGCCGAACTCCTTGCGCAGATCGTTGACGCGCCGCACCAGCTCGCGCGCCGCACCCTCGGCCTCGAGGTCCGGCGTCATCTCGGTGACGAGCGCCACGGCCGCGCCAGCATCGCGCGCGACGGCGTGGCCGGCGGTGCCCACGTGCTCGACCAGCACCTCCTCGGGCGCCAGCCTGAAACCCTCGACCTCGGTCGCGCCGTCGACGCGGCTGAAGCGCCCTTCGCGGAGCGCGTCGCGCACGCGCGGCAGGTCACGGCCGAGCTTCGGCCCCAGCACCTTCAGGTCGGGCTTCACGCGGATATCGACGAGACCCGCGACGTCGTCCCGGATCTCGACCTCCTTCACGTTCAGCTCCTCGCGGATGACCTCCGCGAGCTCGCCCTCTCCATCGAGGAGGCCGTGGTCGCGGTCGCCCTGATCGAAGACGACGATCAGCTTCGACAGCGGCGTCCGGACCTTGACGCCCGCCTCCGACCGCGCGGCCCGGCCCAGGCCGACGACGCGCATCGCGGCGCGCATGCGGCGCTCGAGGTCGTCGTCGATGCTCGCAGAGTCCGCCTCGGGATACGCCGTGTGGTGGACCGACGATGGCGATCCCGGGACGGCGCGGCGCACGAGGTTCTGGTACATCGCCTCGGCGAGGAACGGCATCGCGGGCGCGAAGAGCCGCGCGAGCGTCGCGAGCGCCTCGTGCAGCGTCTGGTACGCCGCGAGCGAATCGCGGCGCGAGCGGGCCTGCCAGAAGCGCCCGCGATTGCGCCGCACGTACCAGGTCGAAAGCTCGTCCCAAAAGGCCTCCATGCGAAGCGTGGCCGTCCTTGCGTCGAAGGCGTCCAGCGCCGCACCGCAGTCACGCACGAGCCGCGCGAGCGCCGACAGCAGCCAGCGGTCTAGGACGGGGCGCTCCGCGGCGGGCACCGCCTCTGCGCTCGGGTCGAAGCCGTCGAGGTTCGCGTACGTCACGAAGAACGAGTACGTGTTCCAAAGCAGCAGGAGCCTGCGCTTCACCTCGTCGAGCGCCCGCCAGCCGAAGTACATGTTCTCCTGGAGGTCCTGCCGGCACACCGACCAGCGGATGATGTCCGCGCCGGCGCGCTCGCACGCCTCTCCGAGGTCGACCATGTTGCCGCCGCTCTTGTGGAACTCCTCGCCCGGCGCCGCGAGCATCGGCTGAAAGGTCTCGACCGCGCGGTACGGAGCGTCGCCGGTGTGCACGACGCTGAAAAAGAGCTGGGAGTAGAACCAGAGGCGGATCTGCTCGACCATCTCAACGACGTAGTCGGCCGGGAACCACCGCTCCCACTCCGCGCGGTCGCGCATGAAGTCAAGCGTGGAGAAGGGAACCACGCCGGCGTCGAGCCAGCAGTCGCCGACCTCGCGGACGCGCTCGCTTTCCGCCCCGCATTCTGGGCACGCGACGACGACCCCGTCGATCCACGGGCGATGCAGCTCGCGCAGCTCGTCGAGCCCGCGAAGCGCGCGTCCGTGGAGCTCCTCCTCGCTGCCGATCACGAAGAAGTGCCCGTTCGCGCACGTGTAGAACGGCAGCGGCAGCCCCCAATAGCGCTTGCGGCTGATGTTCCAGTCGCCCATGTTCTCGAGCCAGTTCTCCATGCGCCGGCCGCCCGCCGGAGGCACCCAGTTCACGGTGCGCGCGGCCTCGATGAGCTTGGGGCGGAGCTCGTCCATTGAGATGAACCACTCGTCGTCCACCCGGAACACGATCTCCTCGTGGCAGCGCCAGCACTCGGGATAGCGGTGCGTATAGGGCGCGGCGCGGAAGAGCGTGCCGCGTACGCGCAGGTACTCCACCACCTCATCGGCGACGTCGCGCGCGTCCTTGCCCTCCAGCGGGCCGTACCCCGGGCGGAAGCGCGCCTGGTCGTCGATCGGCACGAGCACCGGCAGCCCTTCGGTCTTCGAGAGGGCGAAGTCCTCGGCGCCGCAGCCCGGCGCGATGTGCACGATGCCGGTGCCCTCGGCCGCGCCGACGTCCTCCCAGGCGATCACCCGGTGTCCGCTCACGCCCGCGGCGGCCGCGGGAAGCTCGTCGAACGGGCCCTGGTACCCGAGGCCGAGCAGCGCGCGCCCTTTGACGACCTCGAGCAGCTCGCTGTCGTGCCACCCGGCTTGATCGAATGTTTCCTTCGACGCGATCAGCACCTCGTCGCCCACGCGGGCGCGGACGTAGTCGAGCTCCGGATGGACCGCGAGCGCGACGTTCGCCGGCAGCGTCCACGGCGTCGTCGTCCACGCGAGGAAGCTCTCGCGCCGTCCCCCCGTCGCGCCCTCCGCTGCTCCCACAGCCTCTCTGACCAGGGGGAACCGCGCGTACACGCTCGTGTGCGTCATCTCGCGGTAGCTGTCGATCATCTCGTGCTGCGACAGCGCCGTGCCGCACCGCGCGCACCACGGCATGGAGCGGTGACCCTTGTACAGCCACCCCTTGTCGTGGCAGATCTTGAGCACCTGCCAGATGTGGGAGATGTTCCTGTCGCTGTACGTGTAATAGGAGTTGTCCCAGTCCATCCACTGACCGAGGCGGATCGACTGCCTGGTGATGGCCGCAGCGGATCGGTCGACGCGTGCCCGGCAGGCGTCCGAGAAGCGATCGATGCCGTACGACTCGATGTCGCGCTTGCTGTTCAGGTTCAGCTCCCGCTCGACCTGCACCTCGACCCAGAGACCCTGGCAGTCGAACCCGTTCTGGTAACGCTGGTCGAAGCCGCGCATCGCCTTGTAGCGCTGGAACAGGTCCTTGTACGTGCGCGCCCAGGCGTGGTGCACGCCCATCGCCTCGACGTTGGCGGTGATCGGGCCGTCGACGAACGAGAAGCGCGGGCCGCCGGAGTTGCGCCGGCGAAGCTCGTCGAAGGCGTGTTCCCCCTCCCAGAGATCGAGCACGCGATGTTCGAGCTCTGGGAGGTCCACGCCCGAGCCGACGGGTTCGAACGTCGTCACGAGCGCGACCACTGCGGGGCGTTTAGCGGCCGGCGAGGGCCCGAGGGTGCCGTCGTCATCCGTTCAATACTGCCCGCACATGGCACCGGCCGCGCGTCCCCGTCCGCTGTCCGCGGCGGCCCGCGAAGAGCTGGCCGACCTCGCCGGGCGCCTGGGCGAGCCGCTGGAGCGCGAGGTCGTCCTCGACGACGTGGCGTTCGACCCGCTGACGAAGCGCGATCGCACGGGCGAGGTCTGCATGGTGGTGCGGCGGACCAATGGACGGCTACTCGCGTCGATCAAGACGTTCTATCCGCGCGGCGCGTACAGGCTCCCGACGGGAGGCATCCGCGCGGACGAATCGATCGAGGCCGCGCTCCTGCGCGAGACGCGCGAGGAGACGGGCCTCGAGGTGGCCCTGCGCCGCTACCTGGCCCACCTCGAGTACCGGGCGGCCCGAGGCGCGGAGCCGGTGTTCCACACCTTCGCCTTCCTCCTTGATGAGACGGGCGGCACTCTCGGCGTGCTCGACCCCGACGAGCGGATCGAGGGCTACAGCGAGGTGCGGGCCGAGGACCTTCCGGCGATGGCCGAACGCCTGCGCTCGATCAGCGACGAGCGCGGCGAGGTCGGGAGCTGGCGGTCGTGGGGCATCTTCCGCGCGGCGGTACACGTCGCGGTGCACGAGGCGCTCGCGCGCGGCGCGGGCCGGACGTGACCGGCCTCCTCCCGCGCGCTCAGGGCGCGCGAACGACGCTACGGCTCGCACACGCACTCCCGGCGCCCCGGCGGTTCGCGGCCGCGCTCGGGCGGGCGGCGCAGGTCAGTCGAGACGGAAGAGGCGCACCGCGACGATGAAACCGGCGATCCCCCACGCCGCGAGGCCGAGCACCTGCGTCCGCACGTCGAAGAGCGTCGCGCCCTGGGTGCTCACGTCGCGCAGCGCGTCGTTGAGGAAGGTGAGCGGCAGGTAGCCGGTGATCTCGCGGAATGGCGCGGGGATCGCGTCGCGCGAGAAGAACGTCCCCGACAGGAAGAACATCGGCAGCGTGATCAGGTTCGCGATCGGCGGCACCTGGTTCTCCGTCTTCGCCCAGCCGGCGATCGCGAAGCCGAAGGTCAGGAAGAGAATGGAGCCGAGCGTCACGAGCACGAAGATGTCGAGGATGCTCCCCACGATCTGCAGCTTGAACACCACGACCGCGACGCCGATCAGGATCGCCACCTGGAGCACCGCGAGCAAGAGACGCATGAGCACGTGCGCGGCGAGGAAGTTCCGCGGCCGAAGCGGCGTCGCCATGATCCGGCGGAGCACGCCGCGCTGCTTCTGGCTGACGAGGCCGAAGGCGACGCCGAAGATCGCGAGCTGCATCACGTTGAGGCCGATGATCCCCGGGACGAGGAAGTCCAGGTAGCCGAGCTTCCTGACGGAGACCTCCTCGCGGCGCAGCTCCACCGCGGGCGCGGTCCGCGTGACGGCGAAGGAGGCGCGGTCGATGAGCTGCGTCAGGATCGCCTCCCCCACCGCGGCCTGTTGCGCACGGCCCTGGTTCTCGTAGACGACGAGGGTCGGCACAGTCGAGCCGGGCGTCGCGGGGGCGATCTTGAAGTCCACGGGGATCACGATCACGAGGTCGCGGTCGCTCTTCAGCAGCCGCGCGCGCTCCGCCACCTCGTCGCCGGTGCTGATGGAGAGCGTGTCCACGCCGCGCAACAGGTCGACGAACGCCGTGCTCGCCTGGTTCCCCGCCCGGTCGACGATGCCGACGTTCACGTGGCCGAGTGCCCCGAGGTTCAGCGCGCCGAAGATGAGCATGAACAGAAGCGGCAGGACGACGGTGAAGAACATCGCCGCGAAGTCGCGCGAGAACGCGCGGAGCAGGAGCCCGGTGAGCGAGAGGATCTGCCTCATTCGTCGCGCAGCTCGTGGCCGGTGAGGTCGAGGAAGACGTCCTCGAGGTTGGCCTGCTGCTGGATCACCGGCTTGCTGAAGCCGCGGCCGAGCAGAGCGGCGATGAGGTCGCGCGGCGGCGCCATCTCGAGGATGAGCCCCTGGTCCATGATCGCGACGCGGTCGCACAGCACCTCGGCCTCGTCCATGTAGTGGGTCGTCAGGAACACCGTGGTACCGTCGGCGCGGATCGCGCGGACGAGGTCCCAGAGATTGCGCCGCGCCTGCGGGTCGAGGCCCGTCGTCGGCTCGTCGAGGAACAGGACCTGGGGTCGGTTCACCAGGGCCGTCGCGATCGAGAGCCGCTGGCGCTGACCGCCCGAGAGCTTCTCCTGCGCCGCGCCGGCCCGGTCCTCGAGCCCCACCGAGCGCAGCAGCGCCGTGGCGTCGGCGCGCACGCCGTAGCACAGCGCGAACAGCTCGACCGTCTCTCGCGCCGTGAGGTGTTCCATGAAGGCGCTCGACTGGAGCTGCACTCCGATGCGGCGCTTGGTGCCCTCGGGGTCCTTGCCCACGTCGATCCCGGCGACCCGCGCGCTGCCACCATCGGCGCGGCGGAGACCCTCGAGGATCTCCACCGTCGTCGTTTTACCCGCGCCATTCGGTCCGAGCAGCCCGAAGATCTCACCAGCCGCGACCTCGAAGCTGATGCCGCGCACCGCCTCGAGCTCGCCGTACCGCTTCCGCAGCCCCGCCACCGACACGATCGCATCCACCGGCGCAACCTATCCGCCCGCTGCCGGCTCCGCAAAGTTCAGCGCGCGACGAACGTCTTGTACGCGATGTCGTCGAGGTACAGCCCCAGAGGCAGAAGGAGTACGGCCGCGACGACGATCCTGACGATGACGGGATGCGGCCGGCGCAGCCGCGTGTAGGTGACGACGAGCGCCAGGGCGATCGCTCCGAGCAGGGGCACCTGCACCCACCAATGCAGCGGGTCGGCGCCGTCCACGACGAGGGTGTACATGACCGTCGCGGCGAGGAATCCCGCGGCGAGGCCGATCACGGCGAAGACGCCGGCGTTCCGTCCCGGCTCGCGGAGCGCGAGGAGCAGGCCGAGGCCGAAGGACACCAGGAGCGCCCCGATCATCCGCTCGTAGGCGCGCTGTGCCGGAGCGAAGGTGAACGCCTGCGGGAAGGCGAGCGACAGGACCACCGGGGCGAAGAACGCAATCGCGCAGACGATGCCGACGATCCGGGCGCCGCGCAGCGTGGCGGTGTCGAGCCGCATCGTTCGGTCCACGGGGAGTCGAGTTTACGTACGCTACCGGGTCGATGCCATCGACATCCGCGGCCCTCGCTTCGCTCTGCTCCGCTCTGCTCCCGGGACTCGGGCAGGTCTACCAGGACCGGTGGATCCGCGGGCTGGCGGCGCTCGCGCTGCCCCTACTCGCGCTCGGCGGAGCCGCCGCGGCGGTCGCGATCGTGGATCCCCTTACGGCGCTCGTGATCCGGTACGCGACGATCGCGGACCTCGTCGTCGTCGGCGCGCTCTTCCTGTACCACCTTGCCGTCGTCGGGGACGCGTTCCGGGGGGCGACGAATGCCACGCGCCGCGTGATCGACTACGCGGTCCTCGCCGCGCTGGTGCTCGCCCTCGGTGGGGTGTACCTGGTCGTCTATCGCGAGTCATCGGCCTGGGCGGCGCTGGCGGGCCAGGTGTTCCGTCCGATCGCCCAGCAGCTGGAGCCGGGGGCGAGCGCCGCCCCCGCCGCGCCGGCGGCGCCGACGCCGGCCGAGTTCACCGGCACCGAGCGGCTGAACGTCCTCGTGATGGGACTGGACGTCCGCGCGGGAACGCGGCCGAGCGAGACGCTCAACACCGACACGGTGATCGTCCTGTCCCTCGACCCGATCAACAAGACCGCTTCGATGGTCTCGATCCCGCGCGACCTTTTCGTCGACCTGCCCGGCCAGGGCCAGGACAAGATCAACGCCGCCTACGCGATCGGGGGACCGGACCTCTCGCGCCGGGCGGTGGAGAAGCTGCTGGGGATACCGATCCAGAGCTACGCGATCGTCGATTTCGTCGCGTTCACCAAGATCCTCGACACGCTCGGCGGCGTCGTCGTGGACGTGCAGCGCCCGATCCGCGATGAGGCCTATCCGACGGCCGATTCGGGGATCGAACGGCTCAGCATCCTTCCGGGCCCGCAGCTGATGGACGGGAGCCGCGCGCTGCGGTTCTCCCGCTCGCGCCATGACAGCAACGACTTCAGTCGCGCGAAGCGCCAGCAGGAGGTCATCCTGGCGCTGCGCGACCGGATCGTGCAGGGCAACATGCTGTTCCGCCTGCCGGCCATCCTCGAGCAGGTCGGGACGGCCGTCGAAACGAACTTCGACCCGGCGAACATCGTCACCGTCGCCCGCTTCGGGTCGGGCCTCGACCCCGGAGCGATCCGCAGCGAGGTGCTCGTGCCCTGCGGCGGCGCCGAGCCGCGCTGCGAATTACGCGAGCAGATCGACGAGAACGGGTATTTCCTGTTCCCGGACAAGGCCAAGGTGCGCGACCTCGTCGCCGAGGTCTTCTACGACCCGAAGGTGAGGCAGGAGGGCGCGCGGATCGAGGTGCGTGGTGCAGGCTCGCGCAGGGGCACGGCGGCCTCCGTCGCCGACCGCCTCGAGGCGCGCGCGTTCGGGATCATGGGCGTCACCGAGGGGGCGTCCGCGCGATCCGCGATCCTGCTGCGCAGCGCGAGCAAGCGCTACACGGCGACCGCGCTCGCGCAGCAGCTCGGCCTCCAGGTGGTCGACGCGCCGGCCACAGAGACGAGCGCGGCGGACATCGTGGTCCTCATCGGCGGCGACTTCCGGGGGCTCGCGACCGACGTGCAGAAGTAGACTCCGAACTGGGCGCGCTCACCGGAAATGGGCGCGGAGGAGGCGCGATGCCGCTGAAGAAGCTCGCGAAGATCATCGAAGAATCGTCGAGGGACACCGCCCGAGCGCGGAACAGCGTCAGCGATCCGGCGTTCCTCGAGGGAGTCCGCAAGGACCGCCGCAAGACGCTCAGCTCCTTCGAGACGGTGCAGCACGCGCTCGCCGACCGCGACGAGGTCACGCGGACGAAGGCGGCGCGGTCGGCGCGAACGGCGCGAACGGCCACGGCGGCGAAGCCCGCGGGCGCGAGGGCCGCCGGCGTGAAGCCGAAGCCCGCGACGAAGGCCGGTCCGAAGAGACCCTAGGAGCCGGTGACCGCCTCGTAGACGGGCGTGAGCCAGCTCCGGTAGCGCTCGGACCGGCCGCGCACCGCGTCGAAATAGATGCGGCTCAGACGAGCGGTGATGGGGCCGACCTCGCCATCGCCGATCGGCCGCCGGTCCACGCTCGTGACGGCCGACACCTGCGCACCCGTCCCGCACAGGAAGAGCTCGTCGCAGACGTACAGCTCGGTGCGGTCGATCTGCCGTGTGATCACCGGGATGCCCTCGTCATCGGCGATGCGGAGGATGCTCGAGCGCACGATGCCCTCGAGGATGTTGTCCGTCACCGGAGGGGTGAGCAGCACCCCGTCCCGCACCATGAAGAGGTTCTCTGCGCTGCCTTCCGACACGTGCCCGTCCTGCGTCAGGACGATCGCCTCGTCGAAGCCAGCCTCCTGCGCCTCCGTCTTCGCCAGCGCGGCATTCACGTATGAGCCGGTGATCTTGCTACGTGCGGGCACGGCGTTGTCATCCGTCCGCCGCCACGACGAGACTCCACAGGAGATGCCCCGCCCGATGTCGATGTAGTCGCCGAAGGGGACGGTGAACATCGTGAGCGAGCTCTCGAGGTCGTGCAGGCGCACGCCGATGAGTTCGCTCGACTTGTAGACGATGGGCCGGACGTACGCGTCCTCGCGGAACCCCGAGCGGCGCACGATCTGGAGGCAGATCTCGATCAGCTCGTCGACCGAATGGGGCAGATCGAGGCGCATCACGCGGCACGAGCGGTGGAGCCGCGAAAAGTGCTCCCGGAGGTGCAGGCCGTAAAGCTGGCCCTGCTCGTCGTTCCAGTAGGCGCGGATCCCCTCGAAGACGCCGGTGCCGTAGTTGAACGCGTGCGTCAGCACGCTGATCCTGGCTTCTCCAATGGGCATGTATCGCCCGCCGAGGAAGGCGATCGCCGTGTCGGGGGCGGCACCCCTCGGCAGGACGGCTGCTGGTCGGGTGAGCTGCTGCACCATCGTCGCGGACTCCCATCGTCGGCCGCGCAGGGCTTGCTCGCCTGCGCGCGCCTGCTGGATACGCTCGTCGCGCGGTCGGTCTCTCCATTGTGACACCCGAGCCCCGGCGCCCTCGTTCGGAATTGCGCGCGGCGCGCGCGCCCCATTACGATGCCAAACCGTGCGGTCAGACCGCCGCGGCGGTCGTGCCGGGCACGGCGCAAGAAGCGAAGGGCGGTAAACGGAATGAAGGGTCCACTACGCGCGCGGGCAGCGCTGCTGGGCGCGCTCGTCGTCGTCGCATCGGCGTGCGCGAGCACCGGAGGTGGCGCGGCCTCACCCGCAACAGGGTCCGGCGGTGCCGCCGCCAGCGCGGCCGTGACCGCGATCCAGCCGACCAAGCCCGTGGAGTTCGTCATCAGCACGGCGCCGGGCGGCGGCTCAGACATCTACGCGAGGCTCATGCAGGGGATCATCGACAAGAACAAGCTGTCGCCCCAGCCGGTGAACCCGGTGAACAAGGAGGGCGGCTCGGGCGCCGTCGCGTTCAATTACGTCTTCGAGAAGAAGGGCGACATGCACGAGATCATGATCACCCTCAACTCGTTCTGGACGACGCTGATCACGCAGAAGCTCCCGTACAAGCCAGAGGACTTCACGCCCATCGCGAACCTCGCGAACGATCCGTTCTTCCTCTGGGTGAACGACAGCAGCACGTGGAAGACGGCCGGTGACTTCATCGCCGCGGCCAAGGAGAGGGAGATCGTGGCATCCGGGACCGGTTCGAAGCAGGAGGACGAGGTCCTCTTCCGCCGGATCCAGGACGTCGCCGGGACCAAACCCTTCAAGTACGTTCCTCAGACGGGTGGGGGGGCGGTCGCGACCGCGCTCGCGGGCAAGCAGGGTGGGGTCGAGGTCACGGTGAACAATCCCAGCGAAGGGCGCTCTCTCTACCAGACGTCGCCGCGCCAGCTGCGTCCGCTGTGCACCTTCCAGGCGACCAGCCCGAAGGAGGGTCCCTTCAAGGACCTCCCGACATGCAAGTCGCAGGGCCTCGCCATCGATGACTACTACATCGTGCGTTCGGTAATGGGCCCACCCGGCCTCTCAAAGGGGCAGCAGAAGTTCTGGATCGACGTCTTCAAAGGCGTGTACGACTCGAAGGACTGGCAGGACTTCGCGGCGACCAACGCGCTCGACCTCAACTTCGTCTCCGGCGATGACTTCAAGAAGCTCGTGGCGGACTTCACGAAGCTGCACACCGACATCGCCCAGAAGAACGGCTGGCTCCAGTAACTCTTGCGTCGCTACGAGGCACTGACGGCGGCGGTGATCGTACTGATCGCCGCCGTCGCCATGTTCGACACCCGTAAGGGCGCACTCCCCGACGTGGCCGGCGGCGCGCCAGGCGGTCTTAGCGGCGGCTTCTATCCGTTCTGGTCGGCCGCGGTCCTGTTCGCCTTCAGCGCCATGGTCCTCGTGCGGTCCCTCATCGTGCCGCAGTCCGCCGAGGGCGTGTTCAAGGACCGGTCGAGCATCACTTCGGTGCTCTGGCTCGCGATACCGATGGTCGTCGCGACCGCGCTGATCGGCGTCCTCGGCTTCTACCTCATGACGGGCCTCTACATGGGCTTCTTCGCCGCAGTCATCGGCCGGTACCGTTGGCACTGGGTTGGCGCGATCACGGTGCTATTCCCGCTCGTCATCTACCTGGCCTTCGAGGTCGGCTTTCGCGTCGGCTTGCCGAAGAGCATCTTCTTTGACGTGCTTCACTTCTGATGTTCGACGTTCTCGGTGACCTCGCCGGCGGTTTCGGCATCGCACTTCAGCCGACGAACGTGCTCCTGCTTCTCGCCGGCGTGTTGCTTGGTCTCATCATCGGCGTTCTCCCTGGCCTGGGGGGCACGAGCGGCGTCGCCATCCTGCTACCGGTCAGCGTCCTCATCGCTGGAGCCGGTGGGGCCGGCGGAGCCACGACGGCCATCATCTTTCTTGCCGGGATCTACTGGGGCGCGCTCTTCGGCGGAGTCATCACCTCGATCCTCTTCAACATTCCGGGGGAGCCTTGGGCCGTCGCGCTCCTCTTCGACGGCTTTCCTCTCGCCAAACGCAAGGGAAGACCGGGCTTGGCGCTGGGATCCTCCTTCGTCGCCTCGTTCGTCGGGGCGCTGATCGCCACGCTCCTGCTCACCTTCTTCGCGCGCGCCCTCGCGCTCGAGGCCATCAAGTTCGGCCCGGCGGAGCTGTTCGCCGTGTTCATTCTCTCGTTCACGACGCTCGTCGGCCTCGGCTCGGAAGCCCCGCTCAAGAGCGTGATGATGATCGCGCTCGGGCTCCTGCTCGCCGCGGTCGGCTTCGATTCGCTCACGGGCGAGCCCCGTCTGACATTTAGCCGCGTCGAGCTGCTCTCGGGGATCACGTTCGTGCCGGTGACCATCGGCCTCTTCGGGATCGGCGAGGTGCTCGCGTCGGCCGAGGAGCAGGGCATTGGCTACGTCGAGAAGCTGAGCGCCAGAGTCGGACTCCGCGACATCGGCGAGGCCTTCGCGGCGCTGAGGAAGCGTATCGCAATGGTCGTGCCGATCTCGATCCTCGGCTTCCTCTTCGGCGTGCTGCCAGGTCACGGGGCGACGGCCGGCTCCTTCCTCGGCTACGGCCTCGCGCGTCAGTACTCGAAGAACAAGGAGGAGTTCGGGAAGGGCGAGATCTCGGGGATCATGGCGCCGCAGGCGGCGGCGGACTCGGCGGCCGTTGGCTCGATCGTGCCGATGATCGCCCTCGGCATCCCCGGCTCGCCGACGTCGGCGGTCATGATGGCGGGCCTTTTCATCCTCGGCCTCCAGCCGGGACCGCTGCTCTTCATCGAGCACAAGGACTTCGTCTGGGGCCTCATCGCGAGCATCTACCTCGGTCACCTGCTCACGTTCGCGATCTGCCTCGCCGCGGTTCCGCTGCTCGCGCTCATCATGCGCACGCCCTACGCGATCATCACGCCCTTCATCATCGTCATCTCGATCATCGGCTCGTACTCGCTGAACAACAGCACCCTCGACGTCGCGGTCACGATCGTGTTCGGCCTCATCGGATACTGGCTGCGCAAGCTCAAGTACCCGCTCGCGCCTCTGGTGGTCGCGCTGGTGCTCGGCGACTCGACGGAGCGGGAACTGCGCAAGGCTCTGATCGCGAGCGGAGGCGATCCATCGACGTTCATCACATCGACCGTCGGCGGATTTCCGCTCGCCGCGATCATGCTGGTCCTCTCCGTCCTCTTGATCCTGCTTCCCATCGTCCGGTCCCTTCGCTCGCGGCGGGCGCCGTCGCCGGAGGCGGCCGCAGCCGCGGGCTCATAACGTCTTTCGCAGTCTCCCGCGCGACCGGTAGGCCATGACCATCCTCGACGGCGTCGCGCTGGTCGCCGCGTTCGCCCTGATCCTCGTCGGCGCAGAGGCCTTCACGAACGGGATCGAGTGGCTGGGCATCAAGCTCAAGCTGTCGCAGGGCGCCACCGGCAGCATCCTCGCCGCGCTCGGTACGGCGACGCCGGAGACGCTCATACCGATCGTCGCGATCTTCTTCACGAACACCGCCGAGGGCGACGACATCGGCGTCGGGGCGATCCTAGGCGCGCCGTTCATGCTCGCGACGCTCGTCATGCTGCTGATCGGCGTCACCGCGTTCGTGCTCCGTAGACGCCGGGGTCGCGACACCCTGTTCGTCGACCGCGCACACGCCAGCCGCGACCTCTCGTTCTTCCTCGTGATGTACGGCGTCGCCCTGGCGCTCGCGCTCCTCCCAAAGGAGCTGCATTTCCTCAAGGGCTATATCGGCTGGGCCTTCCTGCCCGCCTACGGCCTGTACCTATACCTCGTACTGCGATCGTCCGCGGTGGGCCACGAAGAGGAGCAGCAGGAAGAGCAGGGGGCCTTCGCCGCGCTGACGTTCGCGACGTACCTGCGCCAGCCGCGGATCGATCCCAGGGATCCGCCACTCTGGCTGATCATCGCGCAGACGCTGCTCGCGTTCGGGGCGATCGTCATCGGCGCCCAGCTCTTCGCCGCGTTCGTGGACAAGCTCTCCACCGTGATGGGTTTCAACGCGCTCCTGGTCGCGCTGATCCTCGCGCCGCTGGCGACGGAGCTGCCCGAGGCCGCCAACAGCCTGATCTGGACGAAGGAGTCGAAGGATGTCATCGCGCTCGGCAACGTCGCCGGCGCGATGGTCTTTCAGTCCACCGTGCCCGTCACGCTCGGCGTGCTCCTGACCCCGTGGGAGCTCGGCCGTTTCGGCACCGTGGCCGCGGTCTTCGCGCTGCTCTCGGGCCTGATCATCTGGGTGCAGCTTCGCTTCCGCGTCCGCGATGGTGCGCTGCCCCTCAGCGCGCTCATGCTCGGCGGCAGCCTGTACGTGATCTTCATCGTGTACGTCCTCGCGAACGTCCTGGGCAGCTGAGGCACACGACCGCCTCGGCGCGCGAGGCGAATGGCAACGCGCCTCCACGGGGCTTCCACCGCGACGGAGGCGGCGGCCGCAAATACGAGGCGAACTGCGGGCGCCTCGACCGGCCCGCCGCCGCGACGAAGGCGGCGGGCGCGAGGTAGAGCGGCGACCACAACGGCGGCACGCCGGCAGGGCGCCGACGGCCGCGACCGTGGCTGGCCGCGCGACGAATATCGTGGTCCGGCATGACCGAAAAGGCCGCCCCACGATCGGACCGTGGCGCGCGCGCTGCGGCACCGCGCACCTGTGCGCCGGGTGCGGCGTCATGACCAGCTACGAACACGTGGGACCGCCTGCGCAAGGGCTCGGCGTGGTTCCCATCACCCTCTACATCCCCAAGTGCGAGCGGTGCGAGCGGTGCCATCGGCCCCACGCCAATACGGACTCGGCCCTGGCCGCCGACCCATGAGGCGCGCGCTGTCCGTCGCGCTCGTGTCGGCGGCGTTGGCGCTGGCAGCGTGCGCGCCGACCAGGGCGGTCGTCGTCCCGGAGCGCGGCGGAGCTCCGCTGCGGGTGGGCATCGTCACCGCCGGCGGTGCGGCGGAGGCCGGATACGCGTCGCTCGCCGAGGCGGGCCGGCTCGACGCCGAACGCGACCTCGGGGTGATCACGAGCGTGTCTGACGTCAAAGTGCCGGAGGAGTACGCGCGCTGGCTGGCCGACTTCGCCGAAGGTGGCTACGACCTCGTCGTGGCGGTGGGTCCGCCGCTCGAGCGCGCGACATGGCAGGTCGCGCGGCAGTTCCCCGCCGTTCGCTTCGCGCTCGTCGATGGGGCGCCCGAGGACGACCGGTCCGGCACGGCGAACCTGCCGAACGTCTCGAATCTCCTGTTCGCCGAGAACGAGGCCGGCTACCTCGCGGGAACGATCGCCGGCACCATGGCGCACGAACGCGTCGGCTCGGCGATCCACGACACGGTGTGCGCGATGGGCGACATCGCCGTACCGAAGACCGACCGGTTCATCGCGGGGTTCCGCGACGCCGTCAACACCATCAGTCCGACGACGCGCGTGCTCGTCGCGTACAGCAATGGCCCGGGCGACCAGGCGCGGGCTCTGCAGATCGGACTCGAGCACGTCTCGCAGGGCTGCGACATCCTGTTCGACGTCGCCGCGGACACGGGGTACATCGCGGCCGCGAGCGCGAAGGGCGCGTACGCCATCGGCGCCGGCTGGGACCGCTCGGCGGCCGCTCCGGACACCGTCGTCGCGAGCGCGGTCAAGCGGGTGGACCGCGCCATCTACGCGACCGTGAAGGGCCTCCGCGAGGGACGGTTCACCGCGGGCGACGACCTCTTCGACGCGTCGCGCGACGGCATCGGCTACGGCACGCTCGGTAGCGCCGTTCCCGCCTCCGCGAGGGCCGCGGCCGACCAGGCCCTCGCCGACATGAAGGTCGGCAGGATCAAGCCGAAGACCGACCTTGGCCGGCCTTGACGGGCGGAGTGAGCGAACCGCGCATGGCAGGATCGAAGCCGAAGAGCGCCCTCAGTGGCCTTGACGCGCGTGGTGGCCGACTCTAGATTTGCCCGAACTTGGTCAGACCACCTGACCACCAGCGCGTTGGAGGCCCGCCCGTGGCGCTGATGGAGCCGATCCGGCGGAACCGGCTGTACCAAGGGATCGTCGAGCAGGTCGAGGCGCTGCTCGACCGCGGGCTCCTCAAGCCGGGCGACCAACTCCCTCCGGAACGCGCTCTCGCGGAGCAGTTCCAGGTCTCGCGCGCGTCGGTGCGCGAGGCGCTCCGCTCGCTGGAGCTGCTTGGCATCGTGGAGACCCGCGCGGGCGGCGGGACCTTCGTTCGGTCCGGTTCCCCGGACGCCCTCGCGAGGCCGCTCTCGGCGCTGATGAGCCGCGGCAACGCGCTCGAGGACGTCATCGAGGTGCGCGGGCTCATCGAGCCCGCGATCGCGGCGAGCGCGGCGCTCCGCCGCGGCGACGACGAGGTCGCGGAGCTGCGCGAGGTGCTCGCGCTCCAGGAGCGGCAGGTGGCGGAGGGCCTCGACTACGCGGACCTCGACACGCGCTTCCACGAGCTGGTGGGTCGCGCGGCGCGGAACGACCTGCTGGTGACGATGCTCGCGGTGGTCCAGGACGTCCTGCGCACCTCGCGCGAGCGGTGGCTCCAGACGACCGGGCGTGCCCACGCGTCGCTCGGCGCGCACCGTCGCATCGCCGATGCGATCGAGGCGCACGACGCCGAAGGCGCGCGCGCCGCCTCGGCGGAGCACATCCGCGAGGTCGGCGAGGGCATCCTGCAGCTTCTGACGAACTCCGAGACCCGTGGCAGCGAGTGGCCACGCTGAGCGTGGAGAAAGGACAGCCATGAGCGACACCGTGGTCACGGACCCGACCTCGATCACGATCGAGGTGGTCTATCGCGGCATCTTCCAGAAGACGCTCGCGCAGCGCATCTGCCGGTCCGTCGTGCTCGCCGCCCGCAAGCGCGGGCACACCGGCACCGCGTTCGGCCGCTACGGCGACTCCCCCGAGCGCAACGGCGTGCCGGCGAAGTACTTCGCCGTCGTAGCGGTCAACGACCTCGAGCTCGAGGCGTCGATGGCCAAGTACGAGCCGAGCGTCGTGGACATCGCGGTCGCGGTGGACGACACCCTGGTGAAGGGCGTCGAGTCGTGGGCCTGGTACGGGCGGCAGCCGATCTGGAAGCCGGTGCACCAGAACGGCGCGGTGCTCGTGACGAGCGAGAAGACGGCCGACGAGGTGCTCGCTCAGACCGACGCGGCGGAGCGGCCGTACACGCTCGGGATCGTCCCGGGGCTCGCCTCGTTCGCCGGCCTATGGGTCTACAAGGACGACCACACCGACTACCGCGTCCTCGGGGCGCTGGCGAAGGTGGTCCCGCAGTGGGTGCGGATCGACGACGTCAAGGAGCTCATCCGCGAGCAGACGAAGGACGAGGGCGCGGTGGCGTCGGCGCAGTTCGGCTTCGACGCGACGGTCCTGCGCCCGATCGATGTGGGCGAGGGCACCAGCGGCCACGAGGTGCTGCAATTCGAGAAGCCCGGGTGGACCACGATGCGCCCCGGAGTGATCGTGGATGCGCGGAAGCCCGGCGAGCGCAACCCGTACTACAAGAAGTACGGCGCGCGCACGCTCCGGCCGGTGGTGAACTTCGATACGTGCATCAAGTGCACGATGTGCTGGCTCGACTGTCCGGACGAGTGCTTCGAGGTCACGCCCGAGGGCCACTACGAGGTCGTCTACGAGGCGTGCATCGGCTGCGGCATCTGCGCGCAGGTGTGCCCGGTGAAGGACTGCATCGTGATGGTCGACGAGCTGCGCTTCGAGGACAACGACGACAAGTGGCAGATGTGGAAGAGCGACCACGCGGGGTACAACGCCTGGTTCGAGCAGAAGACGGGCATCCCCGTAGACCCGAACGCGTCGGCCGCGGCCGGAGGCGATGGAGCGGTCGCCGGGGGCGAGGAATGAACGGACGATCCGACATGAGATGGAGGCAGGGACGAGATGGCCGTTGAAGTCAAGGAGCCGATCAGCGACGTCGAGACGGAGCAGCTGGCGACCGGCTGCGAGGCGATCGCGGAGGCGATCCGCCTGGCCGACGTGGACGTGATGGCGGCGTACCCGATCCGCCCGTACGACGGCGTGATGCAGGCCGCGGCGAAGCTCATCGCGAACGGCAAGATGGACGTCGAGTACATCGTCGCGGACGGCGAGCACAGCCAGTTCGAGATCGTGAAACACGCGTGCGCCGCGGGGTCGCGCGTGTTCGTCGGCTCCTCGGGCGTCGGTTGGTTCTACGCGTTCGAGGCGATCGCGGTCACCGCTGGACTCCGCCTCCCGGTGGTCGCCATCTGCGGCAACCGCGCGCTCGACGACCCCGGCGCGTTCGGCTGCGAGCACAACGACGCGCTCGCAGTCCGGGACCTCGGCTGGCTGCTCTGCTGGGCGGAGACCGCGCAGGAGTCCCTCGACTTCGCGCTCATGGCCTGGCGCGTCGGCGAGGACAAGCGCGTCTCTCTGCCGGTCGCGATCGGTCTCGACGGCGCCTTCCTCACCCACTCGCAGCAGATCGTCAAGATCCCGACGCAGGCCGCCGTCACGAGCTTCCTGCCGCCCTTCGACCTCGGGGACCGGCTGCTGCACCCGGACAACCCCATCACGATCGCGCCGCAGGTCGACCAGGACTGGCTCATGGAGATCCGGCGCCAGAGCGACAACGCGATGCGCCAGGCACTGACGGCCATAACCGAGGCGCACGCCGATTTCAAGCGCCTCTTCGGCCGGGGCGGCGACGACCCGTTCCTCGACGAGTACATGACCGACGACGCCGAGATCGTCTTCTTCGGGCAGGGCACCCTTTCGCTGCCGATGAAGGTCGCGATCCGCCGGCTCCGCAAGCAGGGCCACAAGGTCGGCCTCGTCCGGCTCAAGTGGTTCCGTCCGTTCCCGACCGAGGCGATCGTCAAGAGCCTCAGCCGGTTCAAGGCGGTCGGGGTCATCGACCGCGACTACAGCTTCGGCTCGCCGTACTACGCCGGCGTGCTGTACCACGAGCTCCGCTCGGCGCTGTACTCCGTGCAGAACCGGCCGACGGTCGTCGGCTTCATCGCCGCGCTCGGCGGACGCGAGATCGAGCAGCCGATGGCCGTCGAGATCTTCGAGAAGACGATGGCCGCGGCGAACGGCGAGCTGGCCAGTGGGGACGTCTGCCACTGGATCGGCGTCCGCGACTAGATAAGGAGAGAACGCATGGCAGTGGACACCGCGCTTCCCCAGATCAAGGGCGTCAAGGACGTCCCCTACGACGAGCTGTTCGTCTCCGGCCACCGCACGTGCCAGGGGTGCGAATCCGCGCTCGTGATGCGCCACATGGTGAAGGCGTCGGGCCCGCGGACGATCGTCCTCGGCTCGACGGGCTGCATGTACGTCGCGAACACCACCTACTACACGACGCCCTGGGTCGTGCCGTGGATGCACACGCAGCTGGGCTCATCTGGCTCGGCCGCGCTCGGAACCGCCGCCGGGCTCAAGGTGCTGATGCGCAAGGGCAAGATCAAGAACGAGAAGATCAACGTCATCGCGTTCTGCGGCGACGGCGGCGGGGCCGACATGGGGCTCGGGGCGATCTCCGCGACGCTGACCCATAAGGAATACGACTGCCTCATCCTCCTGTACGACAACGAGTCGTACGCGAACACCGACATCCAGCTTTCGAGCCAGACGCCGTACGGCGCGGTGACGACCTTCTCGCCGAGCGGCACCAAGAAGCGCCTGATGCACACGCGCTGGAAGAAGAACGTCCCCGGCATGCTCGCCGCGGGCCACCCGGAATCCCGCTACATCGCCGCGGGGTGCGCGGCGTACGCGGTCGACCTCATGAACAAGATCCGTCGCGCCCTCGAGCTCGGCGGGCCGACCTTCGTCCACACGCTGGACCCGTGCCCGAAGGGCTGGGACTACCACCCCGCCTACAGCCAGGAGCTGGGCCACCTCGCGGTCGAGACCGGCATCTGGCCGCTGTACGAGGTCCTCGACGGCGTGTGCAGCCTCACGGGTCCGACGCGCCAGATCGCCGAGGGCCGCAAGAAGCGCAAGCCCGTCTACGAGTACCTGAAGCGCCAAGGCCGCTTCGCGCACTTCGCGGACGAGGACGTGGAGCACTTCCAGTCCGAGGTCGACAAGATGTGGAACGAGTGGCTCGTGCCCGGCGTGATTCCCTTCACAGTCCGTGCGAAGGACCAGGCGATCCTGAAGATCGACACCAAGCCGTTGCACGAGCAGAAGACCGCCTAGCAGCGCGCGCGCGGACTTGCTCGAGAGCCGGCCGAGCTGGGCCGGCTCTCGCCTCGCATGCCGCCGCTACGCTGCCGCCGTGGCTGCCGCTATTCGGTAACGGGGCACTGATCATCGTGGCGCTCGCGATCCCGCTCGCGATCTACGCGGGCTGGACCTGGCTCGGCGACGTCGCGGAGCATCGCGAGCTCGCGATCCGCATGGCCGCGTTAGGCGCGGCGCTGGTCATCGGTGCGTACCAGTTCAGCCTCATATTCGGCGTGCCGCCGCTCCTGGTCGGAGGCGCGACGTACGCCCTCTTCGCGACCGGCCGCCTGCCCTCGATCGACGGCATGTTCTGGCTCGTGTTCGTCGTGAGGCTGGTCATCACCGCACTCCCGACGGCCGGCGTCCTCGGCGTCGGCGTCGTCCCGGCCGTGGCGGCCTTCGCGCTCCGGCGCGCCGCGCTCGCGACGCGCCTGCTCGCCTGAGTCGGGATCGCGGCCGGCCTCGCGCTGGCGCTGCTCGTCGTGCCCGTCTTCCTGTTCTCGCTATCGGGGTAAGCCTGGGGGGTGTCCAGCGCATCGGTCGCCGTGGGAACGGCCGAGCTCGGCCAGCGCGTCCTGCGCGACCGGCGGGAACGAGGCGAAGACGATCGCGACGCGCCGAGCGCGGAACGCCGCGGCCATTCGCGTACAGCCGGCGGTTCAAATGTGGAACTGACGCGATAGAACAAATGTTTCACGTGAAACATTTTCGAAGACGTAATGGACGCGCCCACTCTGCGCCGCCGGCGAGGTAAAACCGGGTCTGCTCGCGCTGCCCGCGCGGGCACAGGAGGGCCAAAGCGTCAGGAGTCTGCGTGCTCCGGCCACGGCTGCCGGCTTCCGGGCGTCGTCGGACAGATACCGGCCCGGGGCCGCCGTGACTGGTCGTCCGGCGCCACGGAAGGCGGGCGCCCGCTAGCTCGTCGGCTCCGACGGCGTGACCCGGGGCGCAGGCGGGGCGACGGTAGGGATCGGAGCCGCGACCATCCCGGGCTGAGCGACCCCGGTGCCCGCAGGGGCGGGCGGTACCGCGCCGGGCTGGGGCATCCCCCCTGCCGGCGAACCCGCGGGCTGCGGCGGCCCGGCCGGGCGGAAACCGCCCTGGTACTGCGGCCGGTACGGGGGCCGATCGGGCTTGGGCGGAGGCGGTCCCCCGGCCATCGCGCGCGCCTGGGGCGACATCATCGCGCGCACGTGCTCCGCGGTGTACGGCAGCAGCGCCATGTGGCGCGCGCGCTTGAGCGCGGTCGTGAGCATCCGCTGGTGCTTCGCGCACGTGCCGCTCTTGCGGCGGGGATCGATCTTCCCTCGCTCGCTGATGTACCGGCGGATGCGGCCGACCTCCTTGTAGTCGATCTTCTTGACCTTGTCGACGCAGAACGAACAGACCTTGCGCCGGGGCCGCCGTCCCCCGCCGCCGCCTCCGCCATACCGGCGGTCTCCGCGGTCACCGCGATCGCGGTCACCACCCCTGTCGTCACGACGGGGTCCGCGGAACGAGGGCCGCGGAGCGCTCGCGCCAGCGGCCGGTGTCTCAGAGCTCATGTGTCACCTCCATCGCGCGATGTCATCTCCATCGCGCGATCGCAGCGTCTCCGGCGCCGACCCGCCGCGACCGAGGCGATCTGGGCCGCACGATCCCGCTCTGCGGGACGACGAACGCGCTTTCAAAACGGAATCTCGTCGGGGTCGAACGTGCCCGCGTCGTTCGTCGCGGGGGGCGGCGTGGCGCCGGCCATGCCGCCCTCGCGATCGCGGCGCGAGTCGAGGACGCGGAAGTCGTTCGCCACGATCTCGACCGAGGTTCGCTCCTGGCCCTCGCGGTCCTGCCACTTGCGCGTCTGGAGCCGTCCCTCGACGTAGACGAGGCGCCCCTTCTGGATGAGCTGCTGCGCCAGTTCGGCCAGCCGCTGCCAGGCGACGATGTTGAACCACTCGGTCTCTTCCTTGCGCTCCCCGCCCTCACTCCCCGTGTAGACGCGATTGACCGCGACGGAGAACGACGCGACGGGCTTGCCGTTCGGCGTCATGCGCAGCTCGGGATCGCGGCCCGCGTTGCCGATGATCATGATCTTGTTCAAGGACGCCATTTTCCTGATTCCCCATTCCCGGTTGGCCGTTCGTCCGAGCGGCCGACCGCCGTGCGTCGCGCTATTCGTCCCGCCTGATGACCAGGTGGCGGAGGATGTCCTCGGTCAGCTTGATGGTGCGCTCGAACTCGCGCGCCTGGTCAGGCGGCAGCGAGAACTCCAGCACCCCGTAGTGGCCGTCCCGGTGGTGCGCGATCTCGTAGGCGAGTCGGCGGCGCATCGGCGGGGACGCCTTGTCGACCTTCCCCCCGAGCGTGGTGATGGACTGGCGCAGCCGCTCCGTCACGGCACCGAGCCGCTCTTCGTCGGCCGCGGGCTGCACGAGGTACATGAGCTCGTACGGACGCATCCGCTCCTCCCACTCCCCTTTCCTGGGTCTGCCGCGGACGACGCTGGCGGCCATCGGTGGAGGCGATGGGCGCGCCGGGTCCGGGGCGAAAGGGCGCCGCGGCTGTTGACCGAGGCGGACACGCATAGTCTAGGTCAGGTGCGAGTGTGCTCACAAGGCGCGAGATCGGCACTCCCTTGAGCGCCGTCGCGCCCCACCGCGATGGGACGGCGGACTGCCCGTCGTGCGGCCTCGCGGCGTTCCCGTGGGCGATCAAAGACCGAGAGCTGGTCGTCGAATGCGCGAACCGCCACCGCACGAGCGTGGCGCTGCCGGACGACGCCCCTGGGCGGGTCGCCGTCGACAACTGGCTGGCGAAGCGCGGCGCTCAGCTGCACGCGCAGCAC
>JBBPYG010000030.1:0-10014 GCA_038200085.1 Candidatus Limnocylindria bacterium
CGGATCGTCGACGGCACCCGCTTCGAGCGTCTCGGTCATCGCCTTGAGCGAGGCGATAGGCGTGCGCAGCTCGTGCGAGACGTTCGCCACGAAGTCGCGGCGCACCATCTCAAGGCGCCGAAGATTCGTGAGGTCCTGCACGACGAGCAGAAGCTGTCCGTCAGCGAGCCGGCGGACGATGGCGCGGGCGAACCGCGGCGGGTCGGACCGTTCGACTTGGGCGACCTCATCGGCACCGATGCGCGCTCGTCGCACAGCATCCAGGACCTCGTGCTCCCGCACGGCTTCGACAAGCGCGTGGCCTGGCGTGGCCGCCACACCGAGCGTCTGGGTGGCGTTGCAGTTCGCGAGCACGATGCGTCCGTCGGCGTCAGCGATGACGATCGTGTCGGAGAGTTCATCGATCAGGACCGCGAGCCGGTCGCGCTCCGCCTCGGCCTTCGCACGCTCTCCCGTGATCGTCGACGCCATCCGTCGGAGCGCGCTGCCGAGGCGCTCGACCTCCTCGGGGCCGCCGACGGCGAAATCCGCGGGTGCACCGTCCGCGAGCGCCTCGGCCCGATCTGTCAGCAGGCGGATCGGTCGAGTGATGGCGCGGGCTAGCACAACGAGCGCGAGCAGGGCGACTGCGCTCGCCACGATCCCGATGCCCACGATGAGGGCGCCCAGTTTCGCGGCGAGCGACTGGAGGGCCGTGAGCGGAAGCGCCGTCCGTGCCACCCCCACGAGCGCGCCGTCGTCGCGTACTGGCACCGCGATGTAGAGGAGATCCCGCCCGACCGTGTCGGAATGGCGGACGACGTTGCCGACGGCACCAGCGAGCGCGGCCGACACCTCAGGACGACCGGCATGGTTCTCCATCGTGCGGCGATCCTCATCCGACTCGCCGAGCACGACGCCATCGGGCGCGATCAGGGTCACCCGGATCCCCGCGCTCGCGGCTAGACGATGGGCGAGCGGATCGAGGACATCCGGGTCGTGCGTGCGGAGGCCGGCATGGGCGAGATCGCCGACGAGGTTCGCCTCGCTGGTCAGCCACGCGTCAAGCGCCTGTCGGTCGTGGTCTTGGGCCAGGAGCGGTGCCGCGAGCGCGAGCACCAAGACCGCGGCGACGAGGCTGGCGGCGGCCGCGAGCAGGATCCTGCGGGTGATGGTCCGGGGCACGCGGCCGAGTATCTGCGACTGCGCGGAGGAACCGCGCGCGGTCCCGGCCTTCTCGACGGGAGGGGGGAGTGGGGAGTTTCGGCTCGCGAGTCCGGTCAGCCGTGCGACTCCGGCGGGATCCCGACAGCAGGCGGCGCCTCGACCAGCGATCGGAAGAGCCTCGCCAGTTCGCGGTCCGGATCGGTGCAGAGACCCGTATGCACCTCTGAGGGCTGGATCATCGTGCTCGAGGGCGACACCAGCCAGTGGAATCGCTGGCTCGGCTCGAGCAGAGCGTTCGGACCGCCCGCCGCGTCTCCGGCGGCGATGCGCTCGATCGCGGAAAGGTGCGGGCGCAACGACGCGATATCGAGGTCGGGCCAGAGCGCGGCAAGCCGGCGCTCGTCGAGCGCCGTGCGCGCCGCGAGAAAGCGCAGCGGCCTGCAGAACACGACGACGCCGACGTTCACCTGCTCCCCGCGCTCGATCCGCGGGACGACGCGGAACACCGCGTAGGCGAACGGCTCACCGCCCGCCACGCGCACGCTCCGCTTCGGCGGCGAAGGCTCGCGGCGCGGCGAGCCTTCCCGTCAGATAGCTCCGGTACGTCTGTACGCCACCACCTTCGAGCCAATCGTCGGGCACGGCGTCGAGGATCGCGCCGATGACCGCCGGGGTGATCAGTTCGGCGAGCCGGCGATCCGCGTCCGCCATGGAGCCAGCGCACGGGAGAAGAACGTGGTCGGCGATCGGGGGAAACGCCGTCCGCTCTTCGCCGGGGGTGCGTTTGGCAGCGTGGTGGAAGTAGAGGCATGCGCTATGGTCGGTGAGCCAGAGTTGCCCGTGCCAGGTCAGGAGGTCCCCGCGGTGCTGCTGAGGCCGCGCGCGACGCGAGCGGCTTCCTCGCCCGCATGCTCGCGCTGAAGTAGCCCGGACGCCTCGCACTCGTTATACGCGCCGCATCACCCGCAGCAGGTATTCCTTGCGGTCGAGCGGGTTCCGGTCGGATCGCGGCCGCGTCGGCTGCGCGCCACGCACCGGCTCGTACCGGTCGAAGCCGAACTCCAGGACGCCTTCTCCACGGGTCAGCCCGTGGAGCCGCTCCTGCAGCAGGTGCATCCGCGCAGCCGGGATCTCCCCCTCGAGCGTGCACGAAGGACCATCGATCCGATGGGTGCGCGGGACGGCGTGCAGCTCGGGCAGCGCGGGCCACACCGACTCCAGCGCCCGGGTCGGCATCGTGAGCCGGAAGTTGTGGATCGGCTCACACACGGCCGTACCCGCTGGCTTCAGCGCATCCATGAGCACGAGCGGGGTCAGGTCGCGGAAGTCCGCTCCCGTGCTGGACATGCTCTTGTCGAAGCCCTGGTGCGCATGGCTCTGACGTGGCGCGTAGTCGGAGTGCGTCATCGTGACCGTGCAGTCGGTGACCGGCCATCCGTGGATGCCCTGCTGGAGCGTCCGATGGACCGTTTCCTCGACCGCCTTGAAGAAGGCGAAGGGCATCGTCCCCAGCACCGCCCGATCCAGCACGAAGGCGATTCCGGAGCCGATGCGAGCGGGCTCGACGCGCAACCCGACTGTCGCCAGGAATGGGTTGGGTGCCTTACCGAGCAGCTCCACCGCCTCGCCGGTGCCGAGGGGCCGTTCGATGCAGACCGTGGTCGTTTCCCAAAATTCGACATCCACGCCGAAGTCGTTCGAAAGCGTGTCCCGGATGACCTCTTTCTGGACCTCTCCGTAGAGCGAGACGAACAGCTCCTGCCCGACGTCGTCCTGCCGCAGATCGATCAGCGGATCCTGCTCAGCGAGCTGGGTGAGCGCTACATGCAGCGCCCCCTTGTCGCATGCGCGGCGGGGCACGACGACCGTTTCGAGCGTCGGTGGCGCGAAATGGTGACTTTCCAGGGTCGGGCGCGGCGAGCCGATCGCATCGCCGATGCGGACATCGCCGAGGCCCCACAGCTTTGCGATCTTCCCTGCCGCGACCGATGCGTGACGGATGGCCGAGCCGCGCTCGAAGACCTCGATCGCCGTGACCTTGCCTTCGCCTCCCGTGAGGTATGGCAGCCGGTCCCGCGTTCGCACCGTTCCCGAGAACAAGCGGACGTAGGCGATCCTCTCTCCGACGGGTCCGCGTTCAATCTTGAAGACCGTCCCCGACACCGGACCGTCCGGGTCTCCTTCGCTCGCCGGCAGCAGCTCCGCGATGCCAGCCCTAAGCGCGTCGATCCCCACCCCCGTGATCGCCGAGCCGAAGAACACCGGGTGCACCAGTGCCTTCCTGGTCTGGACCGCGAGCGCTTCCTCGAGGTCGGTGCGCGTGACATGCCTTTCGTCGCTGAGGTACGCGCTCAGCAACGCGTCGTCGTGGTCGGCGAGCAGCGCGGCCAGCTGGTCCGCGAAGGTGGCGTCGACCGCTGCTCGCGGTTCGACGTCGGCCTGGCGCGAACCGAGGTCGCGGACCGATCCCGTCGCGATCACGGCGGGCGTCAGCTTCTCGGCGATCTCCGTCAGGAGGCCGTCATCGCGCGCGCCTAGCCGGTCGATCTTGTTCGCGAAGATGAGGGTCGGGATGCGCAGCCGCTGGAGCGCCCGCATCAACAGCCGCGTTTGGGACTGCACGCCTTCGACGGCCGAGATGACCAGGACCGCGCCGTCGAGCACGCCCAAGACGCGGTCCACCTCGGCGATGAAGTCCGGGTGGCCCGGGGTGTCGATCAGGTTGACGGCGACGTCGTCGATGGCGAACGACACGACGGCGGACTTGATCGTGATGCCGCGTTGCCGTTCCAGCGCCATGGTGTCGGTCTGGGTAGTCCCGTCATCGACGCTGCCGACCTCGTCGATGACTCCGGCCGCGTAGAGCAGCCGCTCGGTGAGGGTTGTCTTACCGGCGTCTACATGCGCGAGGATCCCCAGGTTGAGCGTTGGCATGTGGCGTCATGTCCTTTGAGTGGATATTCGGTCGCGGGTGCATGGACATGGACGCCTTCACTTCCGCCTCCCTGCTCGCGCTTTCGCCGAACGGTAGAGCAGACCGGCTCGTCCGGGCAACGGGGTCCCCGCGATCGCCGTTGTCGCCGCCCCCAGCGTGACGGCCGTCGAAAAGGACGGCATCGCCACGCGCAGCCGAGGAGATCGCCGTCCGGTGATCGAGCGCGAGCTGCAACGGGTCGCCCGCTGGACTGCTGCGTGTCGTCGCGTCTCGCCGCGCCCGCGCCGCCCGACAGCTGTGGTCAGGGCCGCCGGAGCTGGTCGAGCTCGCGCCGTTCGCGTTTGGTGGGGCGACCGGTGCCGCGCTCGCGCACGAACACCCGGGGTTCCCGTTTCGTCACCGGCACCGGCGGGCTGTGGTCGATGAGACACGCCGCGGCTATGGCCGCCCCCACCCGCTTGTCGATCACGGTCACGACCTCGACGATGCGCTCGCGCTCAGCGAACGCCTCGACCCGATCGCCGACCTTGACCGGCGTCGACGCCTTGGCGGCCGCGCGGTTCACTCGGACGTGGCCGCCGCGGCACGCGACCGTCGCCGCCGAACGCGTCTTGTACAGCCGGACGGCCCAGAGCCATGCGTCGACGCGCGTAACGCCGCGGCTCTTCGAGCCGGCCTCGGGCGCCTCATTCATCCTCGTCCGATACCCCACACGCCCGGCCGTACGCCCAGCCAGTCAGCGGGGGCGGCTCGATCCCGCTCACGGACAGGATCGTCGCGACCTGGCCGCGATGCTCGTTCGCGTGATGGACCAGCTGCGCGAGGATTACGCCCGCGGTCGAGACCCCGCCGCTTGGCATGGCGATGCGCCTTCCGCCGTCGAGCCCGGTGCCGGCCAGCTCGAGGGTCCGCCGTCCGAGCGACTCCGCCAATTGGCGAAGATCGGCGAGTTCGCGCGGCGCCTCGTCCTTGCGCACCTGCCTGCCGACGCGGTCGCCGGTCAGCAGGCCGAAGTAGAACTGCTCCGCGCCCACGATGTGCCCGATGGTGGCCGAGATCGCGCCGTAGGTGCCTGGTGCGGAAGCGGCGAGGATATGCGGATCTCGCGAGGCGAGGAAGTCGATCAGCTCGATCGTCGCCCAGGTGTTGTGACGCAGCGGTTCCAGGAGGGCCGATGCAGCTTCGGGCGAATCACGCGACCCCTCCATCTACGCCCGAACGATCGTGTTTCGCAGCACGCCGATCCCCTCGACCTCGACTTCGACAACGTCGCCGACGTTCATGAACTCGGGCGGCGTGCGCGCGAAACCGACCCCCTCCGGGGTGCCGGTCGCGATCACGTCGCCCGGCAACAGCGTCATGCCGATCGAGAGCTCGGCGATGATCCGCGCGACCGTGAACACCATGTGCCGCGTGTTCGAATCCTGCTTCGTCACGCCGTTCACGCGCGAGCACAGGGCGAGGCGCTGCGGAT
The DNA here is from genome assembly GCA_038200085.1 of Candidatus Limnocylindria bacterium. GTDB lineage: Bacteria > Chloroflexota > Limnocylindria > P2-11E > P2-11E > JALYKU01. The sequence goes on from JBBPYG010000030.1 coordinate 5,556, forward strand.
CCTGGATCTCGTCGGCCGTGACGATCCATGGGCCGAGCGGGCAATGCGTGTCGAAGTTCTTGCCTTTGAACCACTGCGTGCCATGCCGCCGCTGCTGGAAGTCGCGTACCGAGACGTCGTTCACGCACGTGTAACCGAAGACGTGGTGGAGGGCGCCCTCCTCGGCGATGTCGCGGCCGGCCGTCCCGATCACCAGCGCGAGCTCGACCTCCCAGTCCAGCTCGACAGAGGCCGGACCCGGATGGAGCACGTTGGCCTCCGGGCCGACGATGGTCGCGGGATTCTTGCTGAAGAACGCCGGATGCTCAGGGACATCGCGCGGTGCCCCCTCTCCGCGCGCGCGCGTTCCCTCGGCGAAGTGCTCGGAGTAATTCCAGCCGACGCAGAAGACGTTCCGGCGGGGCGCCGGGATGGGCGCGAGGAGTTTCACGGTGTCGAGGCCCAACGACCCCGAGCCATCGCGAGCCGACGCCTTCGCCCGTTCCAGCGCGGGCTGCCCGGCGGAAATGAGCTCGAGCATGTCGTCGGCGACCGGAACGATGCGCTCGCCCTCGATCGCGCCGACGCGGGCCCGCTTGCCCTCGGCGAATGTGGCGAGCCTCATCGGGTTCGCGGGATCGGCGGCGACCCCAATGCCGGCAGAATTCGCGTCGTCGAAGTCACCGGAAGCACGGTATCAAGAATGTCCGCGGTCGAACGTCGCGGCCCGCCCATCTCCGCCCTTCGGGGGCCGGAGATAATCTGCGGGTGCCCGTCGATCGCCAGACTTTCCGCAGCGTGATGGGCGCCTTTCCGACCGGTGTCGTCATCGTGGCGACGGTGGACGGCGATGGATCTCCCAAAGGTCTCACCACACAGTCGCTGATCTCGCTTTCCACCGAGCCGCCTCTGCTCCTCGTCAGTATCGATAAGGCCGCCCGCACGCTCGGGCCGCTGCGTCATACCGGCGCCTTCGTCGTGAACTTCCTCGCCTCCGGGAGCGAGGACCTGTCGACGCTGTTCGCGTCCAAGGCGGAGCAGAAATTCGATGCGGTCCGCTGGCAGCCGTCCCAGGTCGCGAAGGGCTCCCCCGTTTTCACGCACGACAGCGTCGCCTGCGCGGAATGCATCGTGACCCAGTCGATGGAGGCCGGCGACCACTGGATCTTCATCGCATCGGTTGAAGGCGCGACGCTCTTCGGCGGGACTCCCCTGATGTATTACCGGCGTACGTACGCGAACTGGCCGGAGGAAAAGCCGGCTCCGCGGGAGCTGTAGCCGCCCGCGCGAGTGCCGCTCTCACGAGCCGCCCGCGCATGGATCGGGGCGCGCACCCGTCCCCGGATCAGAGACGCGGACGTCGCTCCCGCGGATCAGAGCCGTGGGCGCGCGATGGTCACCGTCAGGCACGCGGGGCACGCCGCCTCGGTCCACGATCTCGCGGCGTCCCGGCCCGCTGCCCCCCGTCTTCGGCGCATGGCCGCCCAGACGTCCATGGCCAAGAGCGCGACGAGCCCGAGCAGCCCGACCGCAGGCGCGGTGTAGCGCTCGAAGGAGCCGAGTCGGGTCGTGCTTTGACGGTCCGTCCTCACGCGCGGGTGAGGATGCACCAAAATGCGGCCGGCCCGCGCGCGGCAGGTCACGTCCGCGAGGGATGGGTCAGTTCTTTGGGGTCGAGATCTCCAGCGCGCCGGCGAGCGTCACGCTGACGACGTCGAGCAGCTCGTCCAGCGTGAACGGCTTTCGCAGATGACCTTCGACCCCGAGCTCGCTGGCGGTGCGAGGCAGGTCGAGAACCGCGCTGACGATGACGATCGCGGCCGGATGCGCGGCCGACGTGCGGTACGCGCGGAGGAAGGACCTGCCGTCCATGACGGGCATCTGGAGATCGAGGAGGATCAGCGCGGGCGGATCGCTCGCGACCGCGACCAGGGCCGCCGCGCCGTTGCTCACCGTCGCGACCGCGTAGCCCTCGAGGCGCAGGACCTCGCGCACCAGGTCGGCGACCGCGGCGTCGTCTTCAACGACGAGAACGCGGCCCGGCACCCCGCCGGCCGGGGTCGCGGTCAAGGGTCTGGCTGCCGGTGACAGAAACGCGCCCGCTGATCGTGCCCTGATGGCCATGTCCACCTCGGTCCCCTGTTGGCGCCTGAACGTGCGCTTGGTCGCTTGGATACAGGCTATGCGTGCCGAGCGCGTCGAGGATTACGGCCCGCAATGTCGCCCCTGCCTTCACCGGGCGGCCGTCTCGAACCTTCGGTCGGGCCTCGTAACGAACCGCCGGGCGCGCCGTCGTGCCGAGGGCCGCATCGGTGACCCTGCGTCATGCGTTGACGTCTCGGCGAACGTCTACTTGACGCTAACGAGAGAGGCGGACCGAACATGTCAGGTAGACGAACTCCCATCCACGGACCCGCGCGCATCCTCGTCGCCGTCGGCGACAGGAACGTCGCACAGGCGGCAGCACTCGCGCTCGACCACGGCGCGTACGAGTCCAAGATCGCGAGCACGCTCGCCGCGACCCGGCAGGACCTCGCCAATTGGCGTCCGCACATGCTCATCCTCGACGTCGAGATGGAACAGGACCGCGCGATGGAGATCATCGGACAGCACGGCGCGGAAGGTTCACGGATACCGGTTATCGCGGTAACGCGTCGGGGCGAGCTGATGGTCAAGCTGACGGCGTTCGATCGCGGCGCAGACGACATCATTTCGCTGCCGCTTGTCCCCGAAGAGTTCGTTGCCCGTGTCCACGCGGTCATGCGTCGCGCGTACGGCGACGGGATCGCCTTCATTCCGGTGATTCACATCCACGACCTCGAGATCGACCTCGTCGCGAATCGCGTGCGCGTCGGGACATCGGATCCGCATCTGACCTCGACGGAGCAGGCGATGCTGTACCTGCTGGCAGCGAACCCCGGCCAGACGATGAGCCGCGAGACGATCCTCGGCGCTATCTGGGGCAGCGACTACGTGGCCGAGAGCAACCTCGTCGACAGGCACGTGCGCAGCCTGCGGGTCAAACTCCAGAACAGCTGGCGCGAGCCGCGGTACATCGCGACCGTCGCCGGCAAGGGCTACCGCTTCCTGCCTTAGCCCGTTCCCGCTGCGCTCTCGAGCATCCCGTGACGAGCGGTAAGGACAGGCGTGCGCTCTGGCGGTACGTTGCATGTCGGCCGGGCATGCGTGCTGGCTAGGCATGCGTGCCAGCGATGAGGAGTGGGCGTTGTCGTCTCCGAACGCGATCATCAATTTCGAATGCACGAAGCCGTCGCACCGCGAGGCGCTCTCGCGCCGCGGCGTCGGCGGTCTCACCATCCACGAGGGCGCGTGGGCCTATTGCGATGCCATGACCGCCGACCACGAACACGACTGGTCCGCGACCGGCGGCGTACCCCAGGCGGACCTCGTCCGTTGGAGCAAGCCGGCGTCAGGCGGGATCGCCGCCGAGCTCGTCTTTGGGAACAGCGGCGCCGTTCCCGCGGGCAGACCGGCACCCGCGCCGCGCCCGCTGCAGACGCCGCGGCCGGCCGCGGCCAGACGGCCGACGGAGCGCGCGCCCCGCTAACGATCCGCGGGAGCCAAAGCCGCTCTTACCCGGCCGAGCGTCGCGGAGCGCGCGCCGCTAAACGATCCGCGGGGTGACTGGGCCGGTGTCTTACCCCGCCGAGCCGCGAGGGTCGGCGAGATGCAGCAGGTTCTCGACCCGGACCACGCCCGCGACGCGCCGAACGCGCGACTCGACGTCGCTGAGGTCGGCCCAGCCGTCGACCTCGCCGCGCAGGGTCACGACCCCCGACTGCGCGCTGACCTGGATGTCGTCGGGTGACACGCGCGGATCGCGCCGCACCTCGTCCCTGACCCGCTCGGCGAGCGTGGCGTCGCCGTCTGTCGCCAGCGCGCCCTGCGCGCTCGTGGCGGCGCCCCGCGCCGGCATCCTGCGGATGCGCCCGAGAAGCGCCGATACCCGGCTTCGCCCGGCACGCGCGGATGGGGACAGAAAGAAGATCGCCGCGCCGATGACAGCGAACGCGACCGCGAGCATTCGAACCACTTGTCGTCCTCCTCCCGCTACCGGAACCCGCTGCCCGGACCGCCGACGGTCCACAGCAAGGCACGTGCGCGCTGTCACACCCCGGCGCGTCTCGTCGTAGAGTCGCGTCGCGAGCGATCGCTCGAGGGGTGAGAACGAATGATCCGGCGCCTGGTGAACCGTTTCTTCGATGCGCAGACGTGGGCGGACGATGTCGGCGAGACGACGCAGAAGATCATCCACGCGATCTACCGGCCGGCGGCGCTCCGCGACCTTCTCCACGGAGTGTGGCTCGGTCATCCGCTGCATCCGCTGCTGACCGATGTTCCCGTCGGCGCGTTCACCGCCGGTCTGCTACTTGACCTGCTGACCGGCCCCTACCCCGGACTGCATGAGGGCGCGAACCTCGTGACTTTCGCCGGATTCGTGGTGATGGCGGCGGCCATC
>JBBPYG010000031.1:0-12759 GCA_038200085.1 Candidatus Limnocylindria bacterium
GGGACGCACGACCGCGGGGCTCGCGCGGTTCCTCGTCGATGTCGGCGCCCGGGTCACGGTCAGCGACGCGAAGCCCGCCGCGCAGCTCGCTGAGGGCATCGCGCGCCTCGGCGACCTCCCGGTCGAGCTCCGGCTCGGCCCATCGAGCGACGACGCCGCGCTCGCCGACCCCGACTTCGTCTTCGTGATCCCGGGGGTCCGTCCCCGTTCGCCCACGATCACGCGGGCCGTCGCGCGCGGCATCCCGGTGCTCACGGAGATGGGTCTGTTCCTGCGCCTGTGCCCCGCTCCCATCGTCGGGGTCACCGGCACGAAGGGAAAGACGACGACCACCAGGCTGGTCGGCGACATCCTCGCGAGGGGCTCGCGGCGCGTGCTGGTCGGCGGGAACATCGGGACCGCCGTCATCCAGGAGCTGCCATCGCTCACTCGCGACCACGTGGTGGTGCTCGAGCTCTCGAGCTTTCAGTTGGAGACGCTCGGCCGCAGCCCGCAGGTCGCGGTCGTGACGATCCTCGACGAGGACCACCTCGACCACCATGGCACGCGAGACGCGTACGTCGCCGCCAAGCGGAACATCCTCGCGTGGCAGGGACCGCGGGACGTCGCGGTGCTCAACCTCGACGACCCCGCGGTCGTCGCCATGCATACGGGTGTCCCATCGGAGGTCCGCGGGTACTCGCTCCAGCTGCGGCCCCGCCGCGGCGCCCAGCTCGACGGCGATGGCGTCCTGTGCCTGATCGACGGCGACCGGCGCCGCCCGCTCTGCGCCGCCGGCGAGCTGCGCATGCCGGGGCGCCACAACGTGGGCAACGCGCTCGCGGCGGCCGTCGTGGGCGACGCGTTCGACATCCCGGCCGAGGACATCGGGAGCGCGCTGCGGCTCTTCAAGGGCGTCGCGCACAGGCTGCAGCCGGTCGGGGAGGCGGACGGCGTGCTGTGGGTCGATGACTCGCAGGCCACGGCGCCCGTCGCGACAGTCGCGGCCCTCGCCTCCTACGACCGCCCAGCGGTCGCGATCCTCGGAGGGGTGGGGAAGGGCACCGACTTCGGCGTCCTCGCGCGCGCGCTCCTCACGCGCGCGCGCGGCGCCGTGCTGATCGGCAGCTCCGCGGACGAGATCGCGGACGCTATCGCCCGCGCGGAAGGCGATGGCCAGAGGATCCTCGTGGAACGGGCCGAGACGCTGCGCGACGCCGTCGCGCGTGCGAGAGCGATGGCGCGGCCCGGCGACGTCGTGCTGCTCTCGCCGGCGTGCGCATCGTTCGACATGTTCGCGTCGTACGAGCAAAGGGGTGACCAATTCCGCTCGCTCGTGAGAGAGTTCGCCGGGTGAAGGTCCTCCCGCGGACGATGCGCTACGACGTGCCCCTCGTCCTCGCCGTGATGGCGCTGCTCGCGATCGGCCTGCTCATGGTCTTCAGCGCCAGCGGCATCCGCGCGCTCGATGCGTACGACGATCCCCGCTACTTCCTGATGGTCCAGTCGCTGTGGGCCGCCCTCGGCCTGGTCGCGATGACCGTCGCGGCGCGCGTCGACTACCACCGCTACCGCGCGCTCGCCGTGCCGCTGCTCGGGGTCGTCGTCGTGATGCTCGTCCTGGTGCTGGTCCCGGGCGTGGGCACGCGCATCGGCGGCGCGTCGCGCTGGCTCCGGCTCAGCTCCGTGGTCGGCGTGCAGCCCGCGGAACTCGCGAAGCTGGCGCTCGTGCTGTACCTGTCCTTCTGGCTCGGCCCCCGGGCGAAGGGGATCCGCGGGATCAGGGTGACGGTCCCGTTCATCCTCTGCGTCGCGCTGGTCGCCGGCCTCGTCGTCGCGGAGCCCGACCTCGGGACGGCGATCGTGATCGTCGCGCTCTCGCTGGCCGTCTACTTCGCGGCCGGCGCGCGACTGCGCGAGTTCGGAGCCCTCGGCCTGCTCGCTGCCGTCGCGCTCGCGTCCCTCGCCGTCGTGCAGCCGTACCGCCTCCAGCGGCTGCTCACCTTCCTCGACCCGTGGAGCGATCCCCGCGGCGCGGGCTTCCAGACGATCCAGGCGCTGTACGGGCTCGCGCTGGGCGGCCCCTTCGGCGAAGGACTCGGAGCGGGTCGCGAGAAGTTCGGCTTCCTCCCGGCGCCGTATACGGACTCCATCTTCGCCGTGCTCGGCGACGAGCTCGGACTCGCGGGGACGCTCGCGGTCCAGTTGCTGTTCCTGATCGTCGCGTTCCGCGGGATCCGCATCGCGCTCCGCGCGCCCGATCGCATCGGCGCGCTGATGGCGGTGGGCATAACGACCTGGATCGCGTTCCAGGCGTGGGTGAACATGGCCGTCGTCGCGAGCCTCATACCGATGACCGGGATCACGCTTCCGTTCATCTCGTACGGAGGCAGCTCGCTCTGCGTGGGTCTGCTCGCCGTCGGTATCCTGCTGAACATTGGCCGGCAGCCGGCGGCGCCCGTGCCGCGTCCTTCTGGCGGGTGGCGGGACCGCGGGCCACGTGAACCCGCTCCTCGCGGTGGCGGACGCCCTGCGGGAGGTCCGGCCCGACGTCCGGTTCCTGTTCCTCGGGGGGCGTCGCGGACTCGAAGCTGACCTCGCGCGCTCCGCGCACCTCGAGTTCCACGCCACGCCGCTGCCGACGCTGCGCGATCCCGATTCGCGGGTCGCCCTCGCCGGCCACCTCGCCCTCGTTCCCGTCGCAGCGGCCTCCGCGCTGGGCCGGATCGTCCGCTTCCGCCCGCACGTCTGCGTCACCAGCGGCGGTATGGGCGCGGTGCCGGTGGTCGTCGCCGCCCGCGCCGCGCGCGTGCCCGTCTACCTGTGGGAGGGCAACGTCGTGCCCGGGCGCGTGAACCGGACCCTGGCGGGATGGTCTTCGCGCGTCGGAGTGACGTTCGCGGGATCGCTCGCGCTGCTTCCGCGCGGCCGGACGAGCGTCGCGGGCAATCCGATACGGCGATCGCTCCTGCGGTGGACGAAGCGCGATGGGCGCGCGGCGCTCGGCCTGCCGGCGGACGGCGCGGTGGTCCTGATCACCGGCGGCAGCCAGGGCTCCGAGCGCGTCAACGACGCCGCGTCCGTCGCGGTCGCGCGCCTGCTCCGGCGCGCCGCGGTCATCCACGTGACCGGGGACGCGCACCTCGCGCGCGCCGCGGCGAAGCGCGCGGCGCTTGCCGAGAGCGACCGCGCGCGCTACGTGCCCCGCGCCTACCTCCGCGATGAGATGGGCGCGGCGCTCGCCTCCGCGGACCTCGTGGTGTGCCGTGCGGGCTCGTCGTCGATCGCCGAGGCGCTTGCCTTCGGCGCGCCCATGATCCTCATTCCATTCGGGGCGGCGGCGAACGCGCACCAGGATGCGAACGCGCGGGCCGTCGCCGAGCTGGGCGCGGCGGTCGTGTTGCGGGAGGGCGAGCTCGACGGCGACCGGTTGGTGGCGGTCGTGAACGGACTGCTCGACGATCCGGAGCGGCTGGGAGCGATGGCGCAGGCGGCGCGCGAAGCCGGGCGGCCCGACGCGGCCGGCGGCATCGCGCGCGAGGTGCTCGCGCTCGCGGGGTGCGTCGCGTGAGGCCGCACTACCACGTCGTCGGCGTTGGTGGCACCGGGATCTCGGCGATCGCGCGGTCCCTGCTCCCATACGGGACGGTGAGCGGCTCCGACGATGGTGCGTGGCCGCTCGCCGACGCCCTGGTGCCTCTCGGGGTGACGGTGTTCCAGGACTTCGATGCCTCGCACGTCGGGGGTGCTGACGTCGTCATCCGCTCGAGCGCGTACGGCGAGACAAACCCCGAGGTGGCCGCCGCGCTCGCGCGGGGCATCCCGGTTTGGCGGCGCCACGAGGCGTGGCAGTTCCTCGCGCGCGGCCGCGACGTCGTCGCGATCGCCGGGACGCACGGAAAGACGACGACCACCGCCCTGGTGTGGACGGCTCTCCGCGCCGGCGGACGCGATCCCTCGCTGCTCTGCGGCGCGGAGCTGCGCGACCTCCGCGCGAACGCGTACAGCGGCGAAGGGGACGAGCTCGTTATCGAGGCCGACGAGTACGACCGCACGTTCCATGCGCTGTCGCCCGCGCTGGCTATCGTGACGAACGTCGAGCACGACCACGTGGACGTCTATCCCACGTTCCCGGAGTTCGAGTCGGCTTTCCGGGAGTTCGCCGGCCGGATCGTCCCGGGCGGGACGCTCGTCGCCTGCGCGGACGATCCGGGCGCCGCGGCGCTCGCGGCCTGGGCCCGCGAGGCGCTCCCCGCCGTGCGCGTGATCACCTACGGCAGCGCTCCCGGTGCCGATGCGCGGCTCAGCGAGGTGGAAGAGGACGGCGCCGGCGCGGGATGCAGGCTCCGCTGGGAAGCGCACGACGCCACCCTGCGCGTGCGGCTGCGCGGGAGGCACAACCTCCTGAACGCCACCGCCGCGTGCGTCGCCACGCTCGCCCGTGGCGTCGCGGCAGAGCAGGCGCTCGAGGGACTGGCCGGCTTCGCCGGGACCTCCCGGCGCCTGGAGACGCTCGGGCGCGCGAGTGGGGTGACCGTCGTCGACGACTACGCGCATCACCCGACCGAGATCCGCGCGTCGCTCTCCGCGCTGAGACCGGGTACGTCCGGAAGGCTCATCGCGGTCTTCCAGCCGCACACGCCCAGCCGGCTCGCGGCGTTCTTCGACGAGTTCGGCGCGGCGCTGCGCACCGCCGACGCGGTCGTGGTGGCCGAGACTTTCGCCTCCGTCCGCGAATCGGGCGACGGAGGGAAGGGCGCGCGCGCGCTCGCGCGGCTCGCGGGCGGCCGGTACGCGGCCGATCCCGCGGATGCCGCGCGGATCGTGGCCGCGATCGCGCATCCCGGAGACGCCGTCGCGATCCTCGGCGCGGGCGACATCCGCCCCGCGGGAGAGCTGCTCCTCGATCTCCTGCGGCAGCCGGCCCCCGCGTGACCGCGCCATCCGCTGGCGGCCGCGGTGTGCCGCTCGCTCCGCACACTTCGCTCGGGATCGGCGGCCCCGCCGACTTCTTTGTCCGCGTCGCCTCGGAGGAGGACCTTCTCGGCGCGATCGCCGTCGCGCGCCAGAACGAGCTGCCGCTGCTCGTGCTCGGCGGAGGAACCAACGTGCTCGTGTCCGATCGCGGCGTGCGCGGCGTCGTCCTCCAGAACGCGTGGAGCGAGGCGACCGCATCCGGGGTGACGATCGACGCCTCCTCGGGGACGCCTCTCGCGCACGTCGCCGCGGTCGCCGCGCGGAACGGCATCGTCGGCCTCGAGTGGATGGCGACCGTCCCGGGGACGGTCGGCGGCGCGGTGCACGGCAACGCGGGCGCCTTCGGGGGCGAGACCGCCGACGCCCTCGTCGACGCGACGCTCGTCGACCTGAACGGCGACGCCTGGCTCGTGGAGGGAGGCGAGCTCGGCTTCTCGTATCGCACCAGCGCGCTCCAGCGGACCCCGATCGTCTGCCTTCGCGCCCGGTTCCGCGGGTCGCCAGGCGATCGCCGCACGGCCGTGGCGACGATCAAGCGCATCGCGAACGAGCGGATCGCCACGCAGCCGCTCGCGCAGCCCAACACGGGTTCGATCTTCCGCAACCCCCCGGGGGACCACGCGGGCCGCCTCATCGAGGCCGCCGGATTGAAGGGCGCGCACGCGGGCGGCGCCGCGGTCAGCGAGAAGCACGCGAACTTCATCGTGAACACCGGCGGCGCCACCGCCGCGGAGGTGTTCGCGCTGATGAAGCGCTGCCAGGAGACGGTGCTCGAGCGGTTCGGCGTCCAGCTCACTCCCGAGGTCGAGCTCGTCGGCGAATGGTGAGCGGCGCAGGCGCGCGCCGCATCACCGTGGGCGTGCTGGCCGGCGGCGCCTCCGCGGAGCGCCAGATCTCGCTCGCGACCGGCGCTTGGATCGCGCAGAACCTGCCGTCCGACCGCTTCGACGTCGTTCTGCTGGATCCGCTCGCGCTCATGTCGGCGAACCCCGCGCTCGACGCCGTCCAGCGCCGGCAGGCGCGCGCGCTCCTCGCGGGCGCCGGACCGGAGGAGGAACTCCAGGACCGGGATCGCGAGCTCCCCGCCGAGTTCCAGGCGCAGATGGTCGAGGCCGCCGCGGGGCTCCATCCCGCGACGCGGCCGCTCTTCGGCGCGGCCGGCGGCGGGCCGGGGATCGACGTCGCGCTCATCGCCCTGCACGGACCGTGGGGCGAGGACGGACGGATCCAGGGGCTTCTCGAGACGCTCGGCATCCCGCACACGGGATCGGGGGTCCTCGCGTCGGCCCTCGCGATGGATAAGGTGATGGCCAAGCGCGTCCTCGCCGCGGCGGGGCTCGCCGTGGCGCGCGGCGAGATCGTCACGCGGCGGGAGCTTGCGGCGGATCGCGTCGCGGCGATCGGTCGCGCCGGCTCGGTCGGCGTGCCCGCGATCGTGAAGCCGGCGATGCAGGGGTCGTCGATCGGCATGACGCTCGTCGAGGGCGCGGCGGAGCTCGGGGCCGCGATCGAGGAGGCCCACCGCTACGACGACCGCGCCCTCGTGGAGGAGCGCGTCGCCGGGACCGAGCTGACATGCGGCGTGATCGGCAACGACGAGCCGGTCGCGCTGCCGCTCGTCGAGATCGTCCCGAAGAGGGCGTTCTTCGACTACCGCGCCAAGTACGACCCGGCGTCGAGCGATGAGATCTGCCCGGCGCGCGTCCCCGCCCACGTGGCGAGCGCGGTGCAGCAGGCGGCGCTGCGCGCGCACGAGGCGCTTGGCTGCCGGGGGATCTCGCGGACCGATGTCATCTGGGACGGCACCCAGGCGGTCGTGCTGGAGGTGAACACGATGCCGGGGATGACGGCCAACAGCCTCCTGCCGAAGGCCGCGCGGGCGGCGGGCATCCCGTTCCCAGAGCTGCTCGCGCGGCTCGTCGCCTGGGCGCTCGAGGACCGCTCCTCCGCGTGAGGCCGGGAGCGCGGCGGCCGGCCCCGAAGAGAAGAGCGGTCCCGTGGCGACGCTGGGGTCCACGCGTCCGCGACGCGCTCATCTGCGTGCTGGCGGCGCTCGGCGTGGTCGCCGCAGCGGGCGCGCCGCTCGCGATCCGCGCGGTGGACGTCCAGGGCGCCAGGCACACCCGGCCCGCCGATGCCGTCGCCGCGAGCCGCCTGCTCGGGGCGTCTCCCTTCCGCGCGAGCGGGGCCGCGGCGCGCGCCGGCCTCGCGGCCGCGCTCCCCGCGGTCAGGGACGCGACGGTGGAGCTGGTCCTCCCCGACCGCGCCGTCCTCCGGCTCGCCGAGCGCGACCCGGTCGGGCGATGGATCGCGGGCGGGACCGAGTTCTTCATCGACAGGGAGGGGGTGCTCTTCGGTTCCGCCGATCCGGCGTCGGCTCCCGCCTTCCGCGTCTACGACGACGTCGTCGCCGTGCGCCGCACGGGCGACCGGATCGATCCCGCGCTGGTCGACGCGGCCTTCCGGCTCGCGCGCATCGCGCCCGGCGAGCTCCGGTCCGACGCGACGGCGCCGCAGGCGCACTTCGCGCCCGGCGGCCTGCTCCTGCGCAGCGGCACCGGCTGGGAGGTCCGCTTCGGGGGGCCCGAGCGCTTCGACGAGAAGCTGCGGCTCGCGAGGAGATTCCTCCAGGACAACCCGGGGCGGCGGATAGACTACCTCGACGTGCGCACTCCCGACCGCATCGTCATCTCCCCCTAGTGCGCATCTCGGAGAGGTCACGCTGATCGGTGTTCCTGCCGCTGCTCGGCCTCGCCGCAGGAGTTCTGCTCGGACTCGCGCTGAGGGTCAATCTCCCGGTCGAGCTCGCGCGCTACACCGCGGTCGGGATCCTCGCGGCCCTCGACTCGCTCCTCGGAGCCTTCCGCGCGGAGCTCGAGGGCCACTTCGACGCGAAGATCTTCCTCTCGGGGTTCTACACGAACGCGCTTCTCGCGGCGGCGCTCACGTTCCTCGGCGACCGGCTCGGGATCGACCTGTACCTTGTCGCGCTCTTTGCCTTCGGGTGGCGCATCTTCCAGAATGTCGCCGTCATCCGCAGGCACTTCCTCTGACGAGGACGGCCTTCGGTCGCGAGGAGAGAATGGAAGGGATCGCGCGCGCGCGGCGCGATCTTCTGGAAAGCGGCGTGGGTGGCTGAGCAGACGGCGCTCGTCGGCATCGACATCGGCACGACGAAGGTCTGCGCCCTCATCGGCGAGGTCTCGGACAACGGCGGCATCGACGTCATCGGCGTCGGCCAGGCACCGTCGGACGGGCTGCGCAAGGGCGTCGTCATCGACATCGACCGCACGGTCCGCGCCGTAGCGGCCGCGGTCGAGGCGGCGGAGCGTCTTTCAGGGCTGAAGGTGCGGTCGGCCTACGTCGGCATCTCAGGCAATCACATCGCCTCTCAGCGCTCCAAGGGCGTCGTGGCCGTCGGCGGTCATCGCAAGGACATCACCCGCGAGGACGCGCTGCGCGCGGTCGAGAATGCCCGTGCGGTGCCCATCCCGAGCACCCGCGAGATCCTCCACGTGATCGAGCGCGGCTACGTGGTCGACGGGCAGGAGGGCGTGCGCGACCCCATCGGAATGACCGCGGTCCGTCTCGAGGTCGAGACGCTGATCATCACGGCATCCGCCACGAGCGTGCAGAACCTCACGAAATGCGTCCAGCGCGCCGGCGTGGAGGTCGACGAGCTCGTGCTCGCGCCCCTCGCCGCGGCGGAGGCCGTGCTCCATCCCGAGGATCGCGAGCTCGGCGTGGTGCTCGCCGACGTGGGCGGGGACAACACCGACGTCGCGATCTTCCAGGAGGGGGCGATCGCCCACGCCGGCACGATCCCCATGGGCGCTCGAAGCGTGACGAGCGATCTCGGCATCGTCCTGCGCGTCACCCCGGACGTGGCCGAGGCGCTGAAGCTCGAGCAGGGGACGTCGCTGCCGCTGGAGGTGGACCCGGACGAGGTGACGCAGATCACCTCCATCGGCGAGGACGTCCCCCACGTGATCACGCGGCGTCACCTCGCGGAGGTCATCGAGGCGCGCGTGGCGGACACGTTCGACGCGATCATCAGGGAGATCGAAGCGACCGGCGCCGCGAACCGCCTGCAGTCGGGGCTGGTACTGACCGGCGGCGGTTCTCAGCTCGCCGGGCTGTGCAAGTCGGCGCGGGATCAGATGGGGATGAGCGCGCGCGTCGTCGCGCCCACGGGCATCGGCGGCCTCACCGACGCGATCTCCACTCCCGCGTATTCGGTCGTATCAGGTCTCCTCCTCTGGGGCGCGCGGCACTGGCAGGACGGCGACGACCGCTCGCGAGCGCAGGGTCCGCTCGACGGCCTGGGCTCACGCGTCGGGAGGCTCTTCAAGAACCTCATGCCGTGACGGCGCTGCCCTTTCTGATCCCGTCTCACTTCTGATCCCGTCTCACTTCGCTGGCTTCGCCTGCTCCGTTCGGCGGGGCCAGGACGGCTCACGCGGGCATAGCCCGCGTTCGCTTGATCGCGTCTGGCTTCTGATCCCGTCTCACTTCGCTGGCTTCGCCTGCTCCGTTCGGCGGGGCCAGGACGGCTCGGTCGGGCGAAGCCCTCCCTCGCGGTCTTGAGCGAATCGCCTCGATCGCGACGGCAGTCTCGTGATCCCGTCTCACTTCGCTGGCTTCTCCGTTCGGCGGGGCCAGGACGGCTCCGTCGGGCACAGCCCTCCCTCGCGGTCTTGATCCCGTCGCGTTATGCGAATTCGGCGCGCGCGTATTGCTCTTCGATCAAATGCGATGCATAGTCGACCGCAAGAAAACCCATGCACGCACCGGAAGGGGAGGGGCAGCGGCATGGTTGTGGAGGCTGCCCCATGCCGCTACGGAGCGACATCGAGAACTTCGCGCTCATCAAAGTCGTCGGGGTCGGCGGCGGCGGTTCGAACGCGGTCAATCGCATGATCCGGGCCGATCTCATGGGCGTCGAGTTCATCACCGTGAACACCGACGCCCAGGCGCTGCTCCTCTCCGACGCGCCGCACAAGCTGCGGATCGGCGAGAAGACCACCAAGGGGCTCGGTGCCGGAGCCGACCCGGCGGTAGGGCGCAAGGCCGCGGAGGACGACAGCGAGAAGCTGTACGAGGCCCTCAAGGAAGCCGACATGATCTTCGTGACGGCCGGGATGGGCGGCGGTACCGGGACCGGCGGCGCCCCGGTCATCGCGGAGATCGCGAAGGACATCGGTGCGCTCACCGTCGCCGTGGTGACCCGGCCCTTCAGCTTCGAGGGTGCCAAGCGCCGACTCCTCGCCGAACAGGGCATCCAGCAGCTGGTCGATAAGGTCGACACGCTGATCGTCATCCCGAACGACCGTCTGCTCCAGGTCGTGGAGAAGCGGACGAGCATGGTCGACGCTTTCCGCGTCGTCGACGACGTTCTCCGACAGGGCGTCCAGGGCATCAGCGACCTCATCACCGTCCCGGGCCTCATCAACCTCGACTTCGCGGACGTGAAGACGATCATGACCAGCGCCGGGTCCGCCCTCATGGGCATCGGGCACGGCACCGGCGAGAACCGCGCGACCGACGCCGCGAAGCAGGCGATCACCTCGCCCCTGCTCGAGCAGTCGATCGAGGGCGCGCGCGGAGTGCTATTCACGATCACAGGCGGTCCGGACCTCACGCTGTTCGAGGTCAACGCGGCCGCAGAGATCATCCACTCCGCGGCGGACCCCGAGGCGAACATCATCTTCGGGTCGGTCATCGACGAGCGCCTCGATGGCGAGGTGAACGTCAGCGTCATCGCCACGGGGTTCGACCCCGCGAGGCCGCTAAAGAAGATCGAGCAGCCGATGCACAAGCGCACGGTCGAGAGCCGGCCGCCTCTTCGGACGCCCGTCCCCGCGGGCGCGAACGGGAATCAGCGCGCCGACGAGCACGATCCCTACGACGCGGAGGTGCCGAGCTTCCTCCGGCGGCGCTAGCCAGCAGGATGGGGCGGACCCCGGCACCGGCCGGGGTCCCGGGGACGCCATCGACCGCGCCCCCTAGATTTAGGCGGCCCCTTCCCATATCTTGTGTTCGTGCGCTGTCCCAGCTGCGGCAACACCGACACGCGCGTCATCGACAGCCGCGAAGCCGAGGAGGGCGCCTCGATCCGCCGGAGGCGGGCGTGCGACCGGTGCGATGAGCGGTTCACCACCTTCGAGCGGTCGGAGTCCGCCCGCATCCAGGTCACCAAGCGCGACGGCTCCCGCCAGGAGTTTGACCGGCGCAAGCTCGCGAGCGCCATCGCCAAGGGCGGATCGAAGTCGCTATCGAGCGACAAGATCACCGCGATCATCGCGGACATCGAGAAAGCGATCCGCCAGAGCGGCGCGTCTGAGATCACCTCGCAGCGGGTGGGAGAGATGGTCCTCGAGCGGCTCGCGGACGCCGACCCGATGGGATACCTGCGCTTCAAGATCGTCTACGCCCGCCTCGACGACCCGGACGAGCTTTACGAGGAGCTCAGGGCGCTCGTGAGACTGCGCGAAACCGCGCGCGACCGGCGCGTGGCGGAGCAGATCGTTCTCCCGATGGATGCCCCCGTCCCCGCGCGGCGCGCGGCACGGAAGCGCTGACCGGGACCGTATCCTTCGCCCTGGTGGTGCTCTCCGACGGCGACATCCGCGCCGCGATCGCCGCCGGCCGCATCGGCGTCGATCCCTTCGATCCGGGCTGCGTCCAGCCCGCGAGCGTCGACATCCGTCTCGATCGGCGCTTTCGCGTGTTCCGTTCGAGCCGCCACGCGTACATCGACCTCGCGGGCACGCTCGATGACATCACCGAGCTCGTGGAAGCCGACGACGGGCCGTTCATCCTCCACCCCGGGGAATTCGTGCTCGGCTCGACGCGCGAACGCATCCGCCTGCCCGACGACCTCGTTTCGCGCGTCGAGGGAAAGAGCTCGCTAGGAAGACTCGGGCTCCTCATCCACAGCACCGCGGGCTTCATCGACCCCGCGTGGGACGGCCACATCACCCTCGAGCTGTCGAACGTGAACACGATCCCCATCACCCTCTACCCCGGGATGAGGATCGGTCAGCTGTCGTTCTTCATGCTGTCGCGCCCGGCCGAACGGCCATACGGCTCGCCGGAGCTCGGCTCCTCGTACCAGGGACAGTCGGGGCCGACGCCGTCGCGCTACAAGCTCGACCTTCCCCTCGCTGGGGGCTGAGCGGTGTGCGCCACCTGCTTTCTCATCGTCTTCGCGGGCGCGTTCGTGAACGTGCTCGCCGGCGCGTTGACGCTGGCGATCTTCACCCGCGTCATCCTCTCGTGGGTGGCGTTCCAGCTCCCCTTCGGCCTGAACGCGTTCGTCCACGGCGTGACCGAGCCCATCCTCGCTCCGATCCGGCGGGCGCTCCCGTTCTCCGCGGGCATCGACTTCTCGCCCCTCGTCGCGCTGCTGGCCATCCAGCTCGTGTCCTCGGTGCTGCTGCGTCTTCTCCCGCCGCCGATCTGACGCCGGTCCGGCGGTCGGTGCCTTCCCACGGCGGCCACCCAGGGACGCCTTGCCCTTCGGCTGCCGGCCCACGCATCGGCCGAGTCAAAGGTGAAACGCGCTGAGCGGTGCGGGCGTATGGAGGGCGTGACCGCCACCGCAGCCCTCGCGCCGGCCCGGGCGGGAGAGCGCTCTCCCACCGCTCCGGTCCGCGCCGCGTCGTTCGCGATTGTCGTTCGGGAGCACCAGGACGAGATCTACGGCGTGGCGCTCCGGCTCCTCGGCGATCCGGACCTGGCGCACGATGCGACGAACGCCACCTTCCTGAAGGCGTACCGCGCCATCGACCGGTACGACCC
>JBBPYG010000032.1:0-29874 GCA_038200085.1 Candidatus Limnocylindria bacterium
CCACCGTCGCGGCCTCGCGTTCCGACGCCGCGTCCGGCTGAGCGGGGGTGCCGCCGGCCGTCGTCATCCTCGCCCTCGTGGCGATCGGCGTCCCGGCGGGTGTGCGCGCGCTCCTCGGCCGACCGCGTTCGCTTCCCGCGGGCTGGGTCGCCGGGGCGACGGGGGCGGTGCTCGCGCAGAGCGTGGGCGAGCTCGCGGGCTGGCGGGGCGGCACGCTCGGCGACGCCCAGCTCGGCCTCGGGATCGCGGCCGCCCTCGTCGCCTGCCTGGTTCTGGTGGCGTTCGAGATGCTGCGCCCGCGCCGCCGCTGAGCCGGCGGAAAGGCACGCCACGTGCCGTACCGCTCTTCAGCGCAACAACAAAGGAGGACGACAGATGGGATTCCTGATCGGAGCACTGCTCGGCGCGGTGGGCGCGCTGCTGTACGCGCCGCGCACGGGCGATGTCACGCGCGAGGAGCTGAAGCAGCGCAGCGACGAGCTTCGCCGCCGCGCCGACGAGCTGCAGCGCGTCGCGACCAAGCTAGCCGACGACGCGCAGGTCAAGGGCCGCGAGCTGGTCGACGAGGCCAAGCGGCAGTGGGACCGTACAAACAGCGGATCCGGCGGGAGCGGCACCGGCATGGGTGGCTCGGGCAGCGGCACCGGCACCGGGACGAGCGGCATGGGCACCGGCGGGACCGGCATGGGCAGCGGTACGGGCTCGAGCGGCAGCGGCACAGGCAGCGGAGGCCCCACCAAGCTCTAGCGTTCGGTACCATCCGACGGAGCGGGGAGCGCGGGAGTCGGCCGACGGCCGCCCCGCGCTTTTCTTTCTGAAGGGAGCCGAATGGACAGCGCGACGATCCGCGAGCGTTTCTTCAGGTTCTTCGAGGAACGCGGGCACCAGCGGCTGCCCAGCGCCCCGCTGGTGCTCCGCGACGACCCGAGCGTCCTCTTCACGACGGCAGGCATGCAGCCGCTCGTGCCGTACTTCCTTGGCCGCAAGCAACCGCCCGCGAAGCGCATCGCGACGGTGCAGAAGATCCTGCGGACCAGCGACATCGAGGAGGTCGGCGAGGACAGCTACCACCTGACCTTCTTCGAGATGCTCGGCAACTTCGCGATCGGCGACTACTGGAAGAAGGATGCGATCGCGTGGGGCTGGGAGCTGCTGACCGACCAGTTCGGCTTCGACCCAAAGACGCTCGTGGCGACCGTCCACAAGGACGATGACGAGTCTTTCGACATCTGGACGAAGGAGCTCGCGCTCCTCCCACCGGAGAAGATGTTCAAGCTCGGCGATGCGGACAACTTCTGGGCGCCCGGACCGACGGGGCTCTGCGGTCCCGACAGCGAGGTGTTCATCGACCGCGGACCCCAGCAGGACGCGCCGCCGCACGAATGCAGCCCCTCCGAGCACTGCGGCCGGTACATCGAGATCTGGAATTTCGTGTTCCAGCAGTACGACCGCCGCCCCGACGGCACGCTCGTGCCGCTGGCGAAGAAGAACATCGACACCGGCGTCGGCCTCGAGCGGCTCGCGCAGGTCCTCCAGGGAGTGGTCCCCGACACGTATCGCACCGATCTATTCCAGCCGATCGTGAAGAAGGTCGAGGCCTTGTCGGGGAAGACGTACGGCGAGGACATCGCGACGGACCGCTCCATCCGGATCGTCGCCGAACACTCACGCGCCGCGACCTTCCTCATCGCGGACGGCATCGCGCCGTCCAACGAGAGCCGCGGCTACGTGCTGCGCCGGCTCATTCGTCGCGCCGCGCTGCACGGCCGCCGCCTCGGCCTGCGCACCGGCGCGATCGCGCAGCTCGGCGGCGAGGTCGTCAAGACGATGCAGCGCCACTACCACGAGCTCACCGCCGCGCGCGAGCGCATCGCCGAGACCCTCGAGAACGAGGAGGAGAAGTTCGAGCGCACGCTCTCGAGCGGGCTCGAGCAGCTGAACGCCGCGATCGCCGCCGCCCGGGAACGGGGGAGTGACCGCATCGACGGCGACACCGCGTTCCGCCTCTACGACACCTTCGGCTTCCCGCTCGAGATGACGCGCGAGATCGCGCACGCCGCGGGGCTCAGCATCGACGAGCACGGCTTCGGCGCGCTCCTCGAGGCGCAGCGCAACCGCGGGCGCGCCGCCGCGCGCTTCAGCCAGGACGCGATGCGCTTCGGCCAGTTCTACGCCGACCTCCACGAGCGTGACGGCCTGCGCAGCGAGTTCACGGGGTACGCGAGCCTGGTCGCCGACGCGCGCATCGCCGCGCTCGTCGTTGGCGGCCAACGCGCGGAGGAGGCGCGCGAGGGGCAGGACGTCGAGATCGTGCTCGACCAGACGCCGTTCTATCCCGAGGGCGGAGGACAGGTCGGTGACCGCGGCGACATAACCACGGCCGAGGGCCGCGCGCTCGTCGCGGATACGCAGACCGCCGCGGCGGACGTGATCGTGATGAGCGCGAAGGTCGTCGACGGCGTGCTGCGCCAGGGCGCACCCGCGCTCGCGACCGTCGAGAAGCACCTGCGCCGCGACACGATGCGCAATCACACCGCGACGCACCTCCTGCACGCGACGCTGCGCCGCCTGCTCGGGGACGAGGTGCACCAGGCCGGGTCGCTCGTGCACGCCCCGAACCTGCGGTTCGACTTCACCTTCGGGCGCGCGCTGCTTCCAGAGGAGATCCAGAAGGTCGAGGAGGAGGTCAACCGCGCGATCCTCGAGAACGCCGACGTCACGGCGCGCACCATGCCGCTCCACGACGCGCTCGCGTCGGGCGCGCTGCACCTCTTCGACGAAAAGTACGGCGACGAGGTTCGCGTCGTCGAGGCGGGGCCGAGCCGGGAGCTCTGCGGCGGCACGCACTGCCACTGCACCGGCGACATCGGGCTCTTCCTGATCGCGAAGGAGGAGAGCATCGGCGCGGGCATCCGGCGCATCGAGGCGGTGACCGGGCAGGGCGCGCTGCGCGAGGTGCGCGAGATGCGCGACCGCCTGGGGCGGGCGGCGACGGCGCTGCGCACGCCGCCGGTCCGCGTGCCCGAAGCGATCGTGCACCTGCAGGAGTCGCGCGAGCGCCTCGAGAAGCAGCTCGCTGCGCTTCAGCGCAGCGGCATCGACGCGAACGCGACGGCACTGGTGGCGAAGGCCGAGCCCGTCGGGGCGCGGCGGCTCGTCGTCGCGGACGTCGGCGACGCCGACCAGACGCAGCTGCGCGCGCTCTCGGACCGCGTTCGCGATGGGCTCGGCTCGGGGGTCGTCGTTCTCGGCGGCGTGCACGACGGCCGGCCGGGCCTCGCGGTCGGCGTCACGCGCGACCTCGCGGCGAACCTGCGCGCGGGCGAGATCGTGAACGATCTATCCGCGATCGTCGGCGGCCGCGGCGGCGGTCCGCCGCAGAGCGCGACGGGTGGCGGCAAGGACGCGGCGCGCCTCGGTGAGGCGCTCGCGGCGGCGCGCGAATCGATGCGCGAGCGGTTGAACGGCGGTGGTGGCTAACCGCGACCCGCGGCGGAACGACCGCGAGCGCCGTCGAACGGTCGCCGGCATCGAGCTCGCGGCCTCCGGCGTCCGCGTCGTCGTGGCGCAGCGCGACGAGGGGCGCGTGCGCGTGGTCGGGGCGGCACAGAGCCCATTGTCCGCAGGCACCATCGCCGGTGGCCAGGTCGCCGACCGCCGCGCCACCTCTGCCGCCGTCGCCGGGGCGCTGGCCGCTGCCGAAAGCGCGGCGCGGGCGGAGCGGGTCATCGTCGCGATCGATGGGGACGACGTGCGCACGCGTCACGGCGCGACCGTCTTCGAGCGCACCGACCAGCGCGCCGCGATCGCCGAGGGCGAGGTGGAGCGCGCGGTGCGCGAGGCGAAGGAGGAGATGGCCGTCGCCGCGCGTACGGCCGTGGAGGGCGACCCGTCGCTGCGCGGCGTCGCGCTGGTGCAATTGCGCGACGACGTCGCGGGGCTGCTGCTCGACGGCAGGCGCCTCCCGTCGCTCATCGGCTATCGCGGCCGCACGGTCGAGGTCCGCACCGACGTCGCCCTCGCTCCGCTCGTGCAATCAGCCGCCGCCGCCTCGACCGCCGAGGGGACCAAGCGCCCCGCCACGGTGACTTCCGGTGCGTACGCGCTGGGGCGGCTGCTCGCGGAGTCGGGGATCGTCGAGGCCGGCGTGCTGCGCCTCGGCGCCGACGTGACCGCGTACGCGATCGTGCGCGACGGCCGCGTCACGGCGACGCGCGTCTTCGCGCTCGGCCGGGACGCGCTGTTGGCCCGTCCGGCATCTTCGCGCGGCCGCGACGCGCGCGTGTGGGCGAGCTGCGTGACCTCGCCCGATCCCGCGCTCGATGGCCCGCCGCCGTCCCGCTGGTACTTCGTGGGCGTGCCCGAGGCGCTGCGCGAGCTGCCGAGCGCGCTAGCCACCGCGGTCACGGCGATGCGAGGTGGTCCGGTCGAGATCGCCGCGCTCAACCCCGCGCTCGCGACCCGCGTCACGGGCGCTGTCCCGCTACACGCCGATGACCTCGTGGCCGCCGGTGCGGCCGCGCTGGCGGCGGGGGTGTTCGCATGAGCGCATCCGGACTGGCGCGGGTCGCCGCTCGGGCGTCGGCCGCCACTGTGGCCCGTCCCGTACAGCTTCCTGCACCCAGGGCACGCGCTGGACGCGCTGGGCTCGCTGGACGCGATGCATCCATGGAACGCGCTGGACGCGCTGGGCGCACGGAAACCGCGGGAGGCGCTGGGCCCGCGGGGCGCGCCTGGCGCGCGGGAGGCCCCGGGCGCGTTGGACGAGCGGGCCGCGCCGGGAGGACCAGGTGACGGCTCGCGCGATCATCGAGTGCGAGCCGAACGCGACGGTGCTCGACGTCGCCGACCGCATCGACGCGGCGCCGGCGGATGCCGACCTCGTGTTCAGCGTTCCCGCGGGAGCGCCGTTCGGGCGGAACGCGGTGTTCTTCGACGTCGCCCGCAAGCGCGCCGGCACGCGAAAGATCGCGCTCGTCAGCGCCGATGCGCGCGCGCGGGCGGTCGCCTCAGGCGCGGGCGTCCCGGCGTATCCGACGATCGCGGCGCTCGAGCGCGGCGAGCTCGACCCGACCGAACGCCTCGGGCAGAGGCGCCGCTACGACCCCGCCGCCGCGGCGCGCCGAAGACGTGCGATCCGGCGCGCCGGCGCGCTGGTCGCCGCCCTGCTCGTGTTGTCGGCGCTCGTCACCGCGCTCGTCGTGCCCGAGGCGACGGTGATCGTCGCCCCCGCCGCGTTCGTCACCGGTCCCCTCGAGTTCGACGTGCGCGCCGGCGCTGGAATGAGCGTCCCCGCGCGGAGCCTGGTGGCGACGGTGAACGTCAGTGTCGGGGGCGCCGCGACGGGCTCCCGCGTCGACGCGACGAAGGCGACCGGCAGCGTGCGGTTCAGCAATCAGACGACGGCGGACGTCGCGATACCGAAGGGCACGACGCTGCGCACGCCCGAAGGCATCCGGTTCGTGACGACCGAGGACAAGACGCTCCCGCGCAGCTTCATCATCATCCTGACGGTGCTGGCCGGGACTGTCGACATCTCCATCGAGGCGGTCGACCCCGGACCGCAGGCGAACGTGGGGGCCGGGCGGATCGTCGTGAGCCCGAGCGCATCGTACGTCGCGTCGAACCCCGCGCCGACCGCGGGCGGCGACAGCAAGACGATCCCCGTCGTGAAACAGGAGGACTACGACCTCGCCGCCAAGCGCATCCCGCCCGCTCTGCAGGAGGCCGGCGAGAAGCAGCTCACGACGTGGCGGGGTGCGCCGCCCGCCGGTACGACGGTCGCGCCCGGCGTGATCGTGAGGATCAGCGCGCAGACGCCGGCGACGGACGTCGTCGGCAAGGAGGTCGCGACGTTCGACCTCGCGGGTAGCGCCGTGGCGACCGCGTTCGCCGTGCCCTCCGACCAGCCGCGCGCCGCGGTCCTCGCGCGACTGCAGGATGCGTCGAAGCCGGAGAACGAGATCGACATGGACGGCGCCGCCGTGGAGCTAGGGGAGCCGGCGATCACGGAGTCAGGCGTGGTGTGGCACGTGAAGGCGCGCACGACGGAGCACGCGCGCGTCGACCGCGCGACGATCGCGGCGCGGGTCGCAGGGCGCGAGCCCGACGAGGTGCCGACGCTGCTCGATCCTCGTCGCATCCGCGTCGTGAGCGTCGAGGCGCGCCCGGTGTGGTGGCCGCGCATGCCCCTGCTCGAGCAGCGGATCAACGTGGTCGTTGGCTCGGCGGTGAGCGTGGCACCCTGACGCTCGTGCGGTATCTTGCGCTGGACGTCGGCGATCGCCGCGTCGGTCTCGCGGTCGGCGAGGACACGTTCGGCCTCGTTCGCCCGCTTCCAACGGTCCGCCGGCGCAACCTCGAGGCGGACCTCGCGGCGATACGCGCGCAGGCGACGCGAGAGGAGGCCGAACGGCTGGTGATCGGGCTTCCGCTCACGCTGCGTGGCGAGCGCGGCCCGCAGGCGCAGCGTGTGGAGCGCTTCGCCGAGGCGTGCGAGCGCGTGGTCGGCCTTCCGGTCGAGCTGTACGACGAGCGCTTCACCACCGCGGAGGCCATGGCGCGGGGCGCGCCTGACCTCGACGCCGGCGCGGCGACGATCCTCCTCGAAGACTTCATGCGGAGCAGGCGGGCCTGAACCCCCATCGAGACATCGCCCACGGGCCGGTGCGCGCGACCTCGCGACGCTCGCGCCCCCCGAAGGAGCGGTCCTCGCGGGGCGCGCTCGCCTTCCTCCTGGCGGTCATCGCGCTCGGCGCGGTCATCGTGGTGGTCGGAAGGCCACTCGCGGTCGACGCGCTCGTCGGGATCGTCGCGGACCACGACTCGCTCTTGCGCCAGCCGACGGTCCGCGCGCTCATCGCGCCGCGCCTCGGATCGGACATCGATCTCGCCGCGGACCTCGCTGGGACGCCGCGCACATTCATCGTCGATCGCGGCGAGACCGCCGCGCGCATCGCCGCGCGCCTGAAGGAGGCTGGGTTCATCCGGTCGGCGCTTGCGTTCGAGTTCGTGCTCTACGAGTCAGGCCGCGAGAGCGCGCTCCAGTCGGGCACGTATAACATCTCCTCGGCGCTGACGCCGCGCGTCATCGCGAAGGTCTTCGAGAAGGCCCCCGGAGAGCAGTCGGTGCTGCGGATCATCGAGGGATGGCGGCTCACCGAGGTCGCCGCCGCGGTGAACCGTTCATTCCCCGCGATCACGCCCCAGGCGTTCGTCGCCGCGGCGGTCGTGGGCGAGCGCAAGAACGCCGTGCTCGCGGGACTTCCACCGACGGCGTCGCTCGAGGGCTATCTGTTCCCCGACACGTACTTCTTCCGGCCTGACGCGACCGCCGCGCAGCTCGTCGATTCGCTCCTTTCGACGTTCGAGCAGCGCGTGGGCGGCACGCTGCGCACGGCCGCCGCCGAGCGCAAGACGACCGTGTACGACCTCATGAAGCTGGCCTCCCTCGTCGAGCGCGAGGCGCAGGACCGCTCGGAGAGCCCGACGATCGCGGGCGTCTACGCGAACCGGCTGCGCATCAACATGAAGCTCGACGCCGACCCGACGATCCAGTACGCGCTCGGCGACTGGCGCGACCTATCGCTCGACGACCTTAAGATCTCGTCGCCGTACAACACGTACCAGGTCGCCGGGCTGCCGCCGACGCCGATCTGCAACCCGGGAAGCGCGGCGCTCGAGGGCGCAGCGCACCCGGCGAACGTGCCGTACTTCTACTTCGTCGCGAAGGGCGACGGCACCGGCCAGCACGCGTTCGCGACGACGCTCGAGGAGCACGAGGCCAACCGGGTCAAGTACGGCAACCGGTGATGGCGGTGGCGTACCTGCTCGGACACCCGGTCGGGCATTCGCTCTCCCCGGCGATGCACAACGCCGCGTTCGCGGCGCTCGGGATGCCGCATCGGTATGAGGCGATCGACGTCGCGCCCGCATCGCTTGCGTCGGCGGTGGATGGGCTCCGAGGCCCGTCGGTGCTCGGCGCCAACGTGACGATCCCGCACAAGGCGGCGGTCATGACGCTGGTCGATCTGTGGGATGGCGTCGCGATCCGCACGGGCGCGGCCAACACCATCTCGCGCCATCCCGCGGACGGCCGCGTGGGCCTCCAGGCGTGGAATACCGACCAGGTCGGGTTCAAGCGGGCGCTGCACGTCAACGGGATCGACGCGCGCTTGCGCCGCGCGCTCGTGCTCGGGGCCGGCGGCGCGGCTCAGGCCATCGTGCCGGGCCTGCTCGCGCTCGGCGCGACGGTCACGATCGCGAACCGGACGCGCGAGCGCGCCGAACGGCTGGCGGCCTTGTTCCCCGAATCCGGGCGTCCGGTGGTCCGATCGTGGCCAGATGACGGCGCGCTCGCGGCGGCCGACGTCGTCGTGAACGCCACGTCGCTCGGACTGCACGGCGAGGATCCGCTCGCCGGCGCGACGCTCGCCCCCGGGCTCGTCGTCGTGGACATCGTGCCGACCGCCGAGGAGACCGAGCTCGTACGTCGCGCGCGCGCCGCGGGCTGCACGGTCGTCGACGGGCTCGCGATGCTGCTGTACCAAGCCGTCGAGTCGTTCCGGATCTGGACGGGCGTGCAGGGACCCGCCGTCGAGGACGCGATGCGCGCCGCGCTGCCCCGTCAGGTATGAGGCTCCTCACCGCGGGCGAGTCCCACGGCCCCGGCGTCTTCGCCCTTCTCGACGGCGTGCCGGCGGGGATGCCGCTGTCGCCCGAGCAGATCGACGCCGACCTGCGCCGGCGCCAGCTCGGCTACGGGCGTGGCGCGCGGCAGCGCATCGAGCGCGACGCGGTGCGCGTGACCGGCGGCGTGCGCCAGGGCCTCACCACCGGCGCGCCGATCGGCCTCTGGATCGACAACCGCGACGCCGTGAACTGGGAGCGCGTCATGAGCGTGACCGAGGTGCCGGAGCCGCCGGACGCGGTGACGCGCCTGCGGCCGGGGCACGCGGACCTCGCCGGCGCGCTGAAATTCGGCCACGCCGACGTGCGGGACGTGATCGAGCGCGCGAGCGCGAGAGAGACCGCGGCCCGCGTCGCGGCGGGAGCCGTGGCGAAGGCGGTGCTGGCTCTCGCGGGCATCGCCGTGCGAAGCGAGACCGCCGCCATCGGCGACGTGCGCAGCGTGCCGACGTTCGACGACGAGCGCGTCGAGGCGAGCGAAGTGCGCTCCGCCGACGGAGCGGCGAGCGCCGCTATGGTCGCGGCCATCGCCGCGGCGCGCGAGGCGGGGGACACCCTCGGCGGGATCGTCGCGCTGCGCGCCTCCGGTGTGGTCCCCGGTCTGGGCTCGTTCGCAGAATGGGATCGGCGCCTCGACGGACGCATCGCGCAGGCGCTGTGCTCGATCCAGAGCGCGAAGGGGATCCAGTTCGCCGACGCCTTCGCCGCATCGACCGAGCGCGGCAGCGCGGTGCATGATCCGATCGCCGTGCGTGGCGGCGCCTTCGTCCGCGCCCGCAACCGCGCGGGTGGCCTCGAGGGCGGGATGACGAACGGCGAGGACGTGCTGGTGGAGGTCGCGTTCAAGCCGATCTCCACCCTGATGAAGCCGCTCGATTCCGCCGATCTCCGCACCGGCAGCCCGTCGCCGGCGCACGTCGAACGGAGCGACGTGTGCGTTGTCCCGGCCGCGGGAGTCGTATGTGAGGCGATGCTCGCATTCGTCCTCGCCGACGCGCTCTGCGAAAAGTTCGGAGGCGACGCGGCCGACGACCTCGTCGCCTCGGTCGAGCGATACCGCGCTCGCCTGCGGCCGCTCGACGCGCGTTGATCGGCACCGGCGCGCGGGCCGCGGCGTGGCGCCGGAACGCGTCCGAGCCACTCCGTGCGCCGCGCGTCTCGAGGGAGAGCGTCCTGGCGGAGCGCCGCGCAGCTGACGCCGGCCGCCCGGACGCGGGCCGCGCGGCACGAACGGGCGAAACGTACCGCTGATGCACGTGTTCCTCGTCGGTCCGCCAGGGGTGGGGAAGTCGACCATCGCGCCGCTGCTCGCGGCGCGGCTCGGGGCGCGAGCGATCGAGCTCGACGCCGAGATCGAGCGCGCAGCCGGAAAGAGCTGCCGCGATGTCATCGAGATCGACGGCTGGGACCGCTTTCGCGACGTCGAGAGCGAGGCGATCACGCGGATGCGCCCGTCGCCGTCGTGGACCGTCATCGACGCGGGCGGTGGGGCGGTGATCCGCGCCTCCAATCGCTCCGCGATGCGGTCGCTCGGCACGGTCGTCGGTCTGAAGGGTTCGCTCGCCCACATCACGCGGGGCATCGCCGCGACGATGGCGAAGCGGCCCTATGGCGACCTTCCCGCGCCTGAACGCGCGCGCCGCGTCCTGCGCGAGCGCCGCGTGGCGTACGCCGACGCGGACGAGATGTTCCCCGTCGACGGTGCGTCGCCCGAGCAGGTCGCCGACCGGATAGCGGCGTGGCTCGTCGACGTCCGTGGCGTGCGGTTGGACGTCGTTGCCGCGCATCCGTATGCCGTAGTGGTGCGGACCGGGCTTTACGAAGAGGTCGGCGAGCGGCTGCGCGACCTCGGCTGGACCGGGAAGGCCGTGGTGGTCGCGGACGCGGAGGGGACGCGGCTGTTCGCGCCCACCGTGGCGGCATCGCTCCGCAAGGCGGGCCTGTCGAGCGCGCTCGTGCGGGTGGGTAGGGGCGAGCGTGCCAAGTCGGCGCGATCGCTCGCGCGCCTTTGGAGCGACCTCGCGCGCGCCGGCCTTGGACGGGACGGCGGCGTCATCGCGCTCGGCGGCGGGGTCGTCGGCGACCTCGCCGGTTTCGCGGCCGCGACGTATGCGCGAGGCGTGCGGCTCGCTCACCTCCCGACGACGCTCCTCGCGATGGTCGATTCCTCGATCGGGGGCAAGACCGGCATCGACCTCCCCGAGGGCAAGAACCTCGCGGGCGCGTTCCACGCCCCCGACGTCACCCTCGCCGACCTCTCCTCGCTGCGCACGCTGCCGCGGCGCCAGATGTCGGCGGGGCTCGCGGAGGTCATCAAGAGCGCCTTCATCGCGGACCGTCAGTCGGTCGCCCAGCTGGAGCGCTCCATCGGCGACGTGCGCGGGGGCCGACTCCCCGCCACACTCGCCGCCGTGGCGATGGCCGTGTCGGTGAAGGCCGACATCGTCGGGCGCGACGAGCGCGAGAGCGGGCTCCGCGAGGTCCTGAACTTCGGGCATACCTTCGGGCACGCGTATGAGGCCGCGACGTCGTACCGCGTGCTGCACGGCGAGGCCGTCGGGCTCGGCATGGTATTCGCGTGCGCCTTGGCCGAGCAGCTCGACCTGGCGCCCGCGTCGCTGCGCGAGACCGTCGAGCGTCTCCTCCGGGCCGCAGGCCTGCCCCTCCGCGCCGCCGTGCCTTCGGAGACCTGGGCCTACCTCGGTCGCGACAAGAAGGCGCGCGCTGGGTCCGTCCGCTGGGTGCTGCCCCGCCGCGTCGGCCGCTTCAGCGAGGTGACCGACGTGAGGCCCGTCGCGTTGCGTGGCGCCGCGCGCGCGCTAGCGGGCGGCGCTACGGGCCGCGACGGGCAGGCGGCGTGACGCCGGGCGCGTATCTCCTGCTGAACGGCCCGAATCTCAACACCCTCGGCACGCGCGAGCCCGAGCTGTACGGCACCACCACCCTGCTAGAGATCGTCGACCGCTGCCGCGACTTGGCGCGCGAAGCGGGGGCCACGCTGCTCGACTTCCAGTCGAACCACGAGGGCGCGCTCATCGACCTGCTGCAGGAGCACGCCGATGCGGACGGCGCCATCCTGAACCCCGGCGGCCTCGCGCACACCTCGATCGTGCTCCGCGACGCCGTCGCCGCCTGCGCCTTTCCCGTCGTCGAGGTGCACATCACCGACATCGCCGCGCGCGAGCCGTTCCGGCACCATAGCTACCTGCGCGACGTGGCGGCCCACCAGGTCGTCGGGAAGGGCACCGGCGGCTACGAGGAGGCGCTGCGCTGGCTCATCGCGCGCACGAGCGAACGAACGGAGAAGGACGACAAGTGATTTCCACAGGCGAGATCAAGCGCGGCATCACGATCGAGATGGACGGGATCCTGTACCAGGTCGTCGAGTTCCAGCACATCAAGATGGGCCGGGGGAGCGCGCAGCTGCGCATGAAACTGCGCAACGTGCGGCGCGGCGACCTCGTGGAGAAGACGGTCCAGGCGGGGGAGCGGTTCGCGCGCGCGCGCATGGATCACCGCACGGTCCAGTTCATGTACCACGACGGCAGCCACTACCACTTCATGGACACTGCGACGTACGACCAGGTCGCCCTGTCCGAGGAACAGCTCGGCGACGCGGTGAACTACCTGAGCGACGGGATGACGGTGACGCTGAACGAATACGAGGGCGATCCGATCGGGGTCGACCTCCCGGCGTCGGTCGTGTTGAAGATCACGAGCCTCGAGTACGGCATCAAGGGTGACACAGCGACCGGGGCCAACAAGGCCGCGACGCTCGAGACCGGGCTCCGGGTCAACGTGCCGCTCTTCGTGAAAGAGGGCGACAGGATCCGCGTCGACACCCGCAGCGGGGAGTACCTCGAACGCGCCTGATCGCCGCGTCGCCGGAGTGGCGCCCCGAGCGCGTGCTCACCGTGGGTCAGCTCACGGTGCGCATCGCCAAGCGGCTGCAGGACACGCCTGATTTCAAGGATCTCTGGATCGAGGGCGAGGTGAGCCAATCCTCGGTGTCCGCCGCGGGGCACGTGTACTTCACGCTGCGCGACAACATTGGGCAGCTGTCGTGCGTGCTCTTCGGACAGGAGGCGGCGAACGTTCCGCTGCTTCCGCGGGACGGCGCGCGCGTGATCGCGCACGGGTACATCGAGGTCTATCCACGAGCGGGGCGTCACCAGCTGCGCTGCGACGACGTGCGGCCCGCGGGCGCCGGTGACGCGCACCTGCGCCTCGAGGCGCTCAAGCGCCGCCTGACCGCCGAGGGCCTCTTCGCCATGGAGCGCAAGCGGCCGCTGCCTCCGCATCCCCGTCGGGTGGGCGTCGTCACGAGCGCTGCGGGCGCCGCGTGGCACGACGTCCAGACGGTCGTCGCGCGGCGCGATCCGCGTGTGGAGCTGGTGTTCGCCGCGGCGCAGGTGCAGGGGGTCGGCGCCGTCGAGTCGCTCATCGCCGCGCTCGACGGGCTCGCGCAGCTGCGGGACCTCGACGCCGTGATCCTCGCCCGCGGCGGCGGCGCGAGCGAGGACCTCTGGCCGTTCAATGACGAGGCGCTGGTCCGTGCGCTGAGCCGCTTCCCGCGTCCGGTGTGCAGCGGGGTGGGGCACGAGACGGACGTCACGCTCGCCGATCTCGTCGCCGACGTGCGCGCGCCGACCCCGTCGGTCGCCGCGGAGCTCGTCGTGCCCGACGCGAGCGGCACGCGCGTCGCGGCCTCGCGGCAGATCCGGCGGATCGAGACCCGAGCCCGCGACGCGGTGTCGGCGCGGCGCCGGCGGCTCGACGCCGCGCGCCGCCTCCTCGATCGGCGCGCGCCGGCCGCGCGCGTCGCCGCACTGCGGCAGCGGCTCGACGACGATCGCCGCCTCCTCGACCGGCGCGGGCCCGCGGCGCGCATCGCGTCGCTGCGCCAGCGGCTCGACGAGGACCGCCGCCTGCTGGACCGTCGTGCGCCGGCCGTGCGGGCCGCGGCTTTGCGCCAGCGGCTCGACGACGCGCGCCGCGCGCTCGACCGCGCGACAGCGCGCGCCGTACCGGCCCGACGGTCACGCGCGCTGGCGGCTCGGCGCCGTCTCGACGCGCTCTCGCCTCTCGCCGTGCTCGGACGCGGCTACGCGATCGTCGAGGGGGACGACGACCGCATCCGCACCGAGGTCGAGGCGCTCCGCGTCGGCGAGGCGGTCGGGCTGCGCATGCGCGACGGCCGCGCGCACGCGATCGTGCGCGACGTGGAGGGCCGCGATGGCTGAGACGACCGGCCCGCCTCCGTCGATCGAGACCGCGCTCGGGAAGCTCGAGGCGATCGCGGACCGGCTCGAGGATCCCGCGCTCGACCTCGACGACGCCGTGCGCCTCTACGAGGAGGGGCTGCGGCTGTACGCGGAGTGCGCGAAGCGGCTCGACGCCGCGGACCTTCGGATCACCGAGCTCGGTAAGGCGCTCGCGGCGCAGATCAGGCCGGAGGGGGCGCTCTAGAGGAGGTCGAAGGCCGCCCTGAACTCCTCGTCGGTCATGACCGAGCTGACGCCACGGGCGTCCCAGACCAGCCAGTCGCCCGCGTTCGCGAAGACGTGTCCGAGCCACTCGTACCGCGCATCGAGACGCTGTGCCCTCTGGACCTTGGCGGGCTTCGGCCGGCAGTCGACGATCGGCGTTGTGCTGCCCGGCCGCGTGCGCTTCGGTCTCGTTCGGACGACCTGGACGTCACCGCCGGGCGATCGGTACAGAGCCACGGCATCAACATAGCGGTCGTGCGGCTGAGGCATGACGGCCGGTCATGCGGCTGCCGTCAGGCGGTGGCCGATGGTGCGCCGGTGCGGATGCGGCGGAGGAACGGCTCGATCGCCTCGAGGAACGGCTCCGGGCGGATGCCATGGATCCGGTGGCCCACCCCCGGAAAGCGCACGAGCTGCGCGTCGGGCAGCGACGCGACGACGCGGTCGGCCTCGCCCTCCTGGAGTCCCGTTCCGTAGCGCGGATCCGCGGCGAGCAGCAGCACCGGCAGGCTTAGTGCCGCGAGGGCCGCCTCGACCGTCTTGCGGCCCGCCTCGTCCGGCGGGACCATGTGCTCGGCGAACGCCGGGTCGACCGCCGCGTAGTACGTGGTCATGCGCTCGGGAGCGTAGAAGCCGCGGACCTCGCCGACGGTGCGCTCCCCCCGCAGGCCAGGATCGGTGAGGGGCAGGCGCGTGACGGCGCCCTTGAAGGCGACCGCGTCGGCGACGGAGTCGAGCGCCTTGCGAAGCGCTTTGAAGAAGGTGGCGCTCCCGGCGGAGCCGAACCCGGCAAGCGGTGGATCTTCCAGAACGAGCCCGCGGACGAGGTCGGGCGAATCGGCCGCGAGAACGACCCCGGTCGCCGCACCGAGCGAATGACCCACGACGATCGCCGGCTGTCCGAGCACGTCGGCGATGACCCGTCGCGCGTCGTTGACGAAGGCGTCGATGTCGTAGCTCGCGGCGCGGCCGCTCCTGCCGTGACCGCGCGCGTCGTACGCGACGACGCGATACCGGGTCGCCAGGCGCGGGAAGATGTTGTCCCAGTCCTCCGAGCGCATCGTCGATCCGTGCAGCAGGAGTACCGGCGGCTCGCTCGCCACGCCGCTCCCCGATTCGTAGTACGCGATCTTCGGATCGCCCTTCAGCGTTCGTGAGCGCGGGAGCCGTTTCGGCATGGTCGGCGGCAGTGTACGTGCGGCGCGACGCCGCGGTGGTGGTACGCCCGCGGGCTCGCGGTCGGCGGCTTCCACGATCGGGTCGCTTGGGCGGATCTCTACTTGGCGTTGCCCGCTCGACTTGCGCTCGCGCACCCGCTGGTGCCCGCCCCCTACGGCGCCCGCGGAGTGTGCCACCGCGCGATCGCGCGTGATCGCGCCGCCGTGAGTCGGTGCGTCCCACGCATAATCGCCGCGTGCCCAGGCGCGAACGGCTCGATCGACTCCTCGTCGCGCAGGGCCTCGCGCCGACGCGCGAGAGCGCGCAAGCGCTGATCCTCGCGGGCACGGTGCGCGTCGATGGCGAGACGGCCCATCGGGCGGGGGCGCCGATCCCCGAAACGGCCGTGGTCACGATCGACGCGGGGCGCCGCTACGTCTCGCGCGGCGGGGAGAAGCTCGAGGGCGCGCTCGAGGACCTGGGCATCGACGTGGTGGACAGCGTCTGCCTCGATATCGGCGCGTCGACAGGCGGCTTCACCGATTGCCTTCTCACGCGTGGCGCGCGGCGCGTCCACGCCGTCGACGTGGGCCGGGGCCAGCTCGACTGGAAGCTTCGCAACGACCCTCGCGTGTCGGCGCGCGAAGGTCTGAACGCCCGGGAGCCCTTCGAGCTCGCCGAGCCCGTCGACCTCATCGTCGCGGACGTGTCGTTCATCTCGCTGTCCCTCGCCGTGCCGCCATCTTTCCGCCATTTGAAGGACGACGGCGACGTCATCGTTCTCGTCAAGCCGCAGTTCGAGGCAGGCCGGGAGAGCGTGGGGAAGGGCGGCCTCGTACGCGACCCCCGGGTCCGCGCCGCCTGCGTCATGTCCGTGGCAGCCCACTTCGCGCGTGAGGGCGTCGGCGCGCTCGCGGTGGCGCCGTCGCGCCTGCACGGCCGCGAAGGGAACCGCGAGATCTTTCTCCACGCGCGGAGGGGCCGCACGGCCCTCGACGCGGACGCGCTCCTCGCGGCGGCTGAGCGCGCCGCCGCGTGAGGTTCGCCGTCTGCGCGCGCCCGGACCGCGAGCCGGCGATGCGCGCGGGGGCCGGGGCCACCGCCTATCTGCGCGCGGCCGGGCACGAGGTCGCGGCCGTCTCGCTCGACTCGCGAACCCTGGAGGATGAGGTCGGCAACGCCGACGTCGCGTGCGTCTTCGGGGGCGACGGCACGATGCTCCGCGCCGCCCGCGCGCTCGCTCCGCTGGGCGTCGCGCTCCTCGGGGTCAACCTCGGCCGCCTCGGGTTCCTGAGCGGCACGACCGTCGACGGTTTCGAGCGCACGATCGTCGACGTCGCGGCGGGGCGATACGAGACCGAGGACCGCACGCTGCTCGACGCGCGGCTATGGCGCGGCGATGAGGAAGCCGTGCACGCCCTGGCGCTGAACGACGTCGTCGTCGCTCGCGGGGAATTCGTGCGGTCGATCCACCTCGACGTGCGGATCGACGGCGAGCCGTTCACGGTGTACTGGTCGGACGGATTGATCGTCGCCACGGCGACCGGCAGTACCGCGTACGGCTTCTCGGTCGGAGGGCCGCTCATCCTCCCGCACTCGCGGGCGTTCATGATGGTGCCGATCGCGCCGCATCTGTCGTTCGGGAACGCGGTCGTCCTCGAGCGCGACCAGATGCTCTCGTTCGGTGTCCTCGACGAGCCCGCCCGTCTATCGTGCGACGGTCAGGAGGAGCACGCGCTGCGGGTCGGTGACCGGATCGAGGTGTGCCGTTCTGCGACGGTGGCCCGCTTCGTGCGCACGGCGACGATGCCGCCGTTCCTCAGTCTTTTGCGGCAGAAGATCCTCAAGGAAGGGAACTGAATGTCGATCGACACGAGACCCGCGGTGGAGGCCATCCGTGGACGAACGACGGGCGTTCCGCTCGCGGGGATCGTCCTCGGCTCGGGTCTGGGGGCGCTCGCGGACGAGGTCGAAGACGCCGTCCGCATCCCGTACGGCGACATTCCCGGTTGGCAGCGCAGCACGGCCCCCGGCCACGCCGGCGAACTGGTCGTCGGACGACTCGGGGGAAAGACCGTCGCTGTCATGAAGGGCCGGCTGCACTGGTACGAGGGCTACGACATGCAGGCGGTGACCTTCCCCATCCGCGTGCTCCGCGCGTGGGGCATCGAGACGCTGGTCCTCACGAACGCGTGCGGCGGGCTGAATCCCGCGTTCGCCGCCGGCGATCTCATGCTCATCGCCGACCACATCAACTTCATGCCCGAGAACCCTCTGCGCGGCGCCAACGACGAGGCGCTCGGGCCACGTTTCGTCGACATGCTCGGCACGTACACCGAGGAGTTGCGCGAGCTCGCGAAGACCGTGGATGGCGACCTGCGCGAGGGCGTGTACGTGGCGGTGCCCGGGCCGAACTACGAGACGCCCGCCGAGCTGCGCATGCTCCGCGCGTGGGGCGCCGACGCCGTCGGCATGAGCACCGTGCCAGAGGTGCTCGTCGCCCGGCACATGGGCTTGCGCATCCTCGCGATCGCGACGGTCACCGACATGGCGCTCGGCGATCGTCCTCTGCACGTGACCGCCGAGTCCGTGCTCGAGGTCGCGAACCGGGCCGGGCGCCGGCTGGGAGAGCTCGTGAAGGGCGTGGTCGCGAAGATGTGACGAGCGCCGTCGAAGCGATCGGGCGCAAGCGCGACGGCGGCCGGCTGAGCGACGAACAGATCCGCGGGCTCGTGGCGGGTTTCGTATCGGGCGAGCTCCCCGACTACCAGATGAGCGCGTTCTGCATGGCGGTGGTGTGGCGCGGCATGGACGCGCGGGAGACCGCGACGCTGACCTCGGCGATGGTGGAGTCGGGTGAACGGCTCGACCTCTCGCGCCTCGGACGGGTCGTCGACAAGCACTCGACCGGAGGCGTCGGCGACAAGACGACGCTCGTGGTGGCGCCGCTGGTCGCCGCGTGCGGCGTGCCGGTCGCGAAGATGAGCGGCCGCGGGCTCGGCTTCTCCGGCGGCACGCTCGACAAGCTCGAGTCGTTCACCGGGTACCGCGTCGACCTGACGACGAAGGAGTTCCTCGACCAGCTCGGCCGGATCGGCGTAGTCGTCACCGGGCAGACCGAAGAGCTCGCGCCGGCCGACGGCCTCATGTACGCGCTGCGCGACGCGAGCGGCACGGTGCCCTCGATCCCGCTCATCGCGTCGAGCATCATGTCGAAGAAGATCGCCGCGGGCGCGAACGCCGTCGTCCTCGACGTCAAGATCGGGAGCGGCGCGTTCATGAAGGACCGGCGCTCCGCCGCGGCGCTCGCGCGCGCGATGGTGGCCATCGGCCGCGCGCACGGGCTCGCGGTCACGTGCGAGCTGACCGACATGGAGCAGCCGCTCGGCCGCGCCGTGGGCAACGCGCTCGAGGTCGCGGAGGCGATCGCGGCACTGCGCGGACAGGGCCCTGCTGACCTGACGGAGCTCGCGCGCCTCGCGGGCGCCGAGATGCTCGTCCTGGCGCGCTGCGCGCGCACACGCGCCGCCGCGCGCGCGCGGATCGACCGCGCGATCGCCGATGGCAGCGGGCTGCGCAAGCTGCGCGAGCTCGTCGACGCGCAGGGCGGCGACTGGCGGATGGTCGACGAGCCCGCACGTCTGCCGCGCGCCGCGAACGTCGTGATCTTGGAGGCGCCGCGCACCGCCTACGTCGCCGCGATCGCCGCCGACCAGATCGGACAGGCGTCGGTTCGGCTCGGCGCGGGACGCGAGGTGAAGGGACAGCCGATCGATCACGCGGCCGGCATCGTGCTGCACGCGAAGGTCGGCGACCGCGTCGAGCGCGGCCAGCCCTTCGCCGAGGTACACCGCGCAGGACGCCCGTCCGACGACGACGCGACCGAGGCCGTGCGCACGGCCTTCCGCTGGAGCGCGAGGCGAGTGCGGCCGCGGCGCCTGGTGCTCGGACGCATCACCCGTTCATGAGCCGGACCCCCAATAGACTCGAGTCCTGATGACAGTGTCTCCAGGCGAAGTCCGCGACGCGCGACGGGGCCGGGCGTCGTCTTCTCGTCACGCCCGTGCAGCGTGCGACTGGCGACGCGGAGTCCATCCGCGAGCGCGTCGGCTCGCCGCATGATGGCCCGCGGCGCCCGCAGCCCCTTCGGGAGCAACCCGGTCATGATCCTGTTCGTCCTGCTGCTGCTCCTCAACTTTCGGAGCATTGGCGGCATCCTCTCGCAGGCGGTCGACGACCCGATCCAGTTCTGGAGCTTCATCGTCGCGGTCGTGCTGGGGATCACCGTCCACGAGTTCATGCACGCCTACGTCGCGCACCGGCTCGGTGACGACACCGCCCGGCTCCTCGGGCGCATGACGCTGAATCCGTTGGCGCATCTGGATCTACTGGGCTCGCTGTTCCTGCTCCTGGTCCGCTTCGGATACGGCAAGCCCGTGCCCGTGAATGAGGCGCGGCTGCGCGGGACCTTCTCCATCAGCGCGGTGTCGCTCGCCGGACCGGTGACCAACCTCGTCCTCGCCACGATCTGCGCGATACCGCTTCGACTCGGCACGGCCGACGTCCTCGGCAGCGACTACAAGACCGTGCTGGGCAGCATCGTCCTGTACAACTGCCTGCTCTTCGTCTTCAACCTCATTCCCATACCGCCACTCGACGGATCGCGCGTCGTGTACGGACTCCTGCCGCCGCGCCAGCAGTACTCGTGGCGGACCTACGAGCAGTACGGTCCGTTCATCCTGCTCGCCGTCATCTTCCTGGTCCCATCTCTGCTTGGGATCAATTTGCTCGGGCCGCTGGTCCAGGCGCCCGCCGCCGCGCTGGTCCGCTTGCTGCTCGGCACTCGCGGCCTCGCCTTCTGAGCGCGCTCGCGCGCGCGCGTCAGACCTGGCGATACCTGGGGACGAGCGAGGGCGACGAGCGGCACGCGAAGCGCACCGTGAAGATCCTGCGCGAGCTCGGGGCCGACGACGAGCTGGTGCTCGCGGGCGAGCTGCACGACATCGCGAAGCCGTCCGACACGCGCCTCTGGCATCGGATCGCGGGCGTGCTGCTCGCACGCTTCGCGCCGCGCGTGCGCGCGCGGTTGGCCGACGGCGACGATCTGTTCGCGCGGTATCTCGACCACGCGCGTCGCGGCGCTGTCATCGCCGAGGAGCGCGGCGAGTCGGCGCGAGTGGTTCGTCTGATCGCTCGGCACCACGAGCCGCCGCGCGATGAAGACGAACGAATGCTCGAGCGCGCCGACCGCGAGGCGCTCCCGTGAGCCCGCGCATATCCGCCCGTTTCGCCCGGAGCGCATCCCGTGGTGCCGCAGTCGCTGACGGATCCGCGCGGTGATCGGCCCCGAGTCCCCGCACGTCACCGTCGAGGGGTTCGATGGTCCGCTGGACCTTCTCCTCGAGCTCGTCGAGGAGAAGCGCCTCGACATCCAGACCGTTCGCCTCGCGCTCCTCGCGGACGACTACCTCGTCCGGGTGCGCGCCCTCGACGCGCTCCCGGCGGAGGAGGTCGCGGCCTTCCTGCACATCGCCTCGCGGCTCGTGCTGCTGAAGGCGCGCAGCCTGCTGCCGTCGCTCGGGACCACGGCCGAGGAGTCGCCCGAGGAGAGCGAGGCGGAGCTGCGCGCCCGCCTCATCGAGTACGCGGCCGTCCGCGAGCGCGCGACCCTGCTCGGCGACCGGCTGCGCGCGGGCGAGCGCGCGTTCCACCGCGAGGGAGGTACCGTCGAGCTGCCGCCGCGCGGCGGCAGCACGGGGGCGCTCGCAGCGGCGTGGGCGAAGGTCCTCGCGCTCGCGGCGAAGGAGCCCCCCGAACAGATCGAGGCCCCCGGCGAGCGCTATTCCGTCGAGGACCGCACCGCGGAGATCGAGGCGATCCTTAGCGAGAGCGGCCGCGTCACGTTCACCGAGCTGCTCGGGGACGGGCCGACCCTGGGCTTCGCTATCGTGACGTTCATCGCTCTGCTCGACCTTCACCGAAGGCTCGTCGCGGCGATCGACCAGGACGAGCTCTTCGGGGAGATCGTCGTGACCGCGAGGGAAAGAGGGGCCGGGCCGTAGATCAAGAGCCGCGGTCGCCGACAGCGCTCAAAGTCGAGGCCGTCCTGTTCGTCGCCGAGAAGCCTGTCGCGCGCGGCGAGCTCGCGCGCGCGGTCGGCGATCCGGCGAAGGCCGTCGACGCCGCGCTCGCCGAGCTCGAGGAGGCGTACGCGCGGACGGGCCTGCGCCTGCAGCGAGAGGGCGACGATTGCCGGATCGTGACGGCGCCCGAGGCCGCCTCCGCCGTCGCCGCCTACCTCGGCGCGGACCGGCTGCGACTTTCGCCCGCGGCCTTGGAGACGCTCGCGGTCATCGCGTACCGGCAGCCGGCGACGCGGGCGGAGGTCGAGGCGATCCGTGGCGTGAACTGCGATCAGACGATCTACACGCTTGCGTCGCGGCGACTCATCGAGGAGCGCGGCCGCCGGGACGCGCCGGGCCGGCCGATCCTCTACGGCACGACCTGGGAATTCCTCGAATGCTTCGGCCTCGCGAGCCTCAACGAGCTGCCGCGCGCGCTCAGCCCGGAGGGCGAGGTGGCAGGACCCGCTCCGAGCCCCGAGGGCCAGGTCGCCCCGCCAGCGACGACCGGGGGCGAGGCCGCTCAGCGCGCGCCGGCCGCGGGCGAGGTCGCGGGCTGAGCGCCCCCGCCGGAGACGGCGCGCGGACCCGGTCGGACGGATCCGCCCGCGACCGCGCCGCACCCGCCGACCGTGGCCCCTCCGGCGACGCCGCGGCGATCCGCATCCAAAAGGTGCTCGCCGCACGCGGCGTCGCGTCGCGCCGCAAGGCCGAGACGCTCGTCGCCCAGGGCCGCGTGCGGGTCGACGGTCAGCTCGTGCGCGAGCTCGGTGCGCGCGTCCCGTCCGAAGCGACGATCGAGGTCGACGGGAAACACGTGCCGCCGCCCGCGGACCACCGCTACGTGCTGCTGAACAAGCCCCGCGGCGTCGTCGCCACCGCGCGCGACGAGCTCGGGCGCGCGACCGTCGTTGGGCTCGTCGGCGCGCGCGAGCGGCTTTACCCGGTGGGCCGACTCGACGTCGACTCGGAGGGGCTGCTGCTGCTGACCAACGACGGCGACTGGGCCGAGCGCGTCATGCATCCGCGGTACGGACACGAGCGCGAGTACGAGGTCTACGTCGCCGGCGACGTCTCCGTCGCGACCGTCGCGGCGCTGCGCGACGGCGTGACGCTCGACGAAGGAGTCGCCCGCGCCGAACGCGTGCGCCTCGAGCGCCGGAGCGCTCGCGGTGGCGTGCTGCGCATCGCGCTGCGCACCGGCTGGAAGCGACAGGTGCGACGCATGTGCGAAGCGGTGGGGATCCGCGTCGTTCGACTGCGGCGCGTGCGCATCGGACCTCTCGCGTTGGGCGCGCTGCCTCCCGGAGCGTCGCGCGAACTGACGCCACGCGAGGTGCGCGCGCTCGCCGATGCGCGGCTGCGCGAGGGCCAGCCGAAGCCGCCGCCGCCCCGGCTCGCGCGAACCGCCGGCGCGTCGCGACCAGGCGCCCGTCTTCCGCCGATCCCGCGCGCAGTCTTCCGGGCGGAGCCGATCAAGCCAGCCGCGAATGAGGTCCGTCGAGCCGGCGGAGACCGGCAGAGGACCGCCCGTCGCTCCGCCGCCTCCGGCCGAGGGCGGGCTCCGGAAAGCCCATCGACGCACGTCCGCGCGAAGGCGTCCACGAGGTGAGGCCGCGCACGATCGCGATCGACGGCCCCGCGGGGGCGGGAAAGAGCACCATCGGCGCGCTGGTGGCGGAGCGGCTCGGGTACCTCTTCCTCGACACCGGCGCGATGTACCGTGCCGTCGCCCTCGCGGCGAAAAGGCGCGGCATCGACCCCGACGACGGCGAACGGCTCGCGGACCTCGCGCGCGAGGTGCGGATCAACGTCGGACCCCCGACCGTGCGCGACGGCCGCACGTACACGGTCCTCCTCGACGGCGACGACGTCACGTGGGAGATCCGCTCGGCGGAGATCGACGCGTGCGTGTCCCAGGTCGCGCGCATCCCCGCTGTCCGCGACCGCATGGTCGAGCAGCAGCGTGCGCTCGCCGAGCGCGGGCGCGTGGTCATGGTCGGCCGCGATATCGGCACCGTCGTGCTCCCGAGCGCGGACCGCAAGATCTTCCTGACGGCGTCGGCCGCCGAACGGGCGAAACGCCGCGAGGAGGAGCTCGCGGAGCGCGGCCAGCGGCGCCCGAGGCAGGAGCTGCTGCACGAGATCCTCCGGCGCGACCAGCTCGACAGCGAGCGGACCGTCGCTCCGCTCAAGGCGGCAGCCGACGCCGTGATCGTCCAGACCGACGGGCTCGCGGTCGGCCAGGGGTTGGACCGTGTGCTGGAGATCGTCACCCGGCCGTCGCCCCCGGCGTGAGGGCTGGGGCGCCCGACTGGCCCGAGCGGCGACTCTGGCTGTGGCGACTGCTCTACCCGGCGATCCGCGCGCTCGCGCTGTTCCTCGCCCCCGTCCGATTGGTCGGGGCCGAGCACATCCCCCAGCACGGCGGCTTCATCCTCATCTCGAACCACATCAGCTGGATGGACCCGCCGTGGATCGAGTTCGCCCTCCGCCGGGCGATCCGCTTCATGGCCAAGCACGAGCTCTTCCAGATCCCCGTGCTCGGCTTCCTGCTCCGGGCGATCGGCTGCTTTCCCGTGCGGCGCGGCGAGGCGGACCGCGAGGCGATCGCCACGGCGCTGCGCGTCATCGCGGCGGGCCTTCCGGTGGGGTTCTTCCCGGAGGGCCACCGCAGCCCGAACGCCGCGCTGCTTCGCGCCCACCCGGGCATCGTCCTGCTCGCGCGTCGCTCGGGGGCGCCGCTCGTCCCGCTCGCCATCACGGGATCCGACCGGGCGAGGCTGGGGCGATTCTGGCGACGGGACATCACCATCCGGGTCGGCAAGCCCTTCCGCGTCGCCGATCTGCCCGAAGCGGCCGACCGCGACCGCGACGCAGTCGCCGACGCCGTGATGCGCCGGATCGCGGCGCTCCTGCCGGCGGAGATGCGCGGCGCCTACGACGACATGACCGAAGGGCCATCCGCCAGCGGTCTGACCGCGTAGACTCGTGTGTAGATGGAAGTGCTCCTCGCCCGCGAGAACGGGTTCTGCTTTGGCGTCAAGAAGGCGGTCGAGCTGACCGAGGCCGCCGCCGAGACCGGCCGGGAGGTCCACAACCTGGGACAGGTCGTGCACAACCCCAGGATCAGCGAGCGCCTGGCCGCCCGCGGCGTCCGCGTCATCGCCGACCCGTCGGAGGCCGCCGAGGGCATCGTCGTCATCCGCGCGCACGGCATCCCGCCGGAGACCCGCGCGAAGATCGAGGCGCAGGGGCTCGACTGCATCGACGCGACGTGCTCGCTCGTGCTCCGCGCGCAGCGTTTCACCAAGCAGCTCGCGGACGAGGGCTACCGCGTCGTGATCCTCGGGACTCCCCAGCACCCCGAGGTCATCGGCCTCGTGGGCTTCGCCGGCGATGACTTCGTCGTCGTCGAGACCAAGGAGGAGTGGGAGAAGCTGCCCAAGATGAAGAAGGCCGGCGTGGTCTCTCAGTCCACGCAGCCGCCGTGGGTCTTCAAGGAGCTCGTGGCGCACGTGGTCGACATCTCGCAGGAGACCAAGGTCTTCAACACCGTCTGCCCCGTGACGGTCAAGCGGCAGAACGCCGCGACCGAGCTGGCGCAGCAGGTGAACACGATCGTCGTGGTCGGCGGCAAGAACTCCGCGAACACCCGCGAGCTGGTGAACCTCGCGCGCATGCAGGGCCGGGCGGCGTACCACATCGAGAACGCGGACGAGCTCGAGCGCGCGTGGGTCTTCGGCGAGGAGCGCGTTGGCCTCATCGGCGGATGCTCCACGCCGATGGAGACGCTGCTCGAGGTCAAGGAGCGCGCCGAGGCGCTCGCCGCCTAAGCGATGCCGCGGCCGGTCGTCGCGGTCGTGGGACGGCCGAACGTCGGCAAGTCGACCCTCTTCAACCGCCTCGTCGGTGAGCGCCTCGCGATCGTCGAAGATCTTCCCGGCACGACCCGGGACCGCATCTACGCGACCTGCGAGTGGCGCGGCCGGGAGTTCACGCTCGTCGACACCGGCGGCCTCGACGGCGCGGCCGACGACCGCTCGCCCGAGGCGACCGCGCAGCTCGCGACCGCCGTGCGGCACCAGGCGACGCTCGCGATCGACGAGGCCGATGCCGTGCTTTTCGTCGTCGACGCCAAGGCGGGCCTGCTGCCGCTCGAGCACGACGTCGCCGACCGGCTGCGCCGCGGCCGCAAGCCTGTGATCGTCGCGGCGAACAAGAGCGATTCGTGGCGCGGCGAGGCGCAATCGAGCGAGTTCTACGAGTTCGGCCTCGGCGAGGTGTACCCCGTGTCCGCTCTTCAGGGCACGGGCACCGGTGACCTGCTCGACGCGGTGGTGGAGGCGCTCCCCGCTCCGACTCCGGACGCGGAGGCGCACGACGCGCGCGTCGCGATCGTGGGGCGGCCCAACGTCGGCAAGTCGAGCTTCCTGAACGTCCTCGCCGGCGCCGACCGCGCCGTCGTCAGCACGATCCCCGGGACCACCCGCGACACGATCGACACGACGCTCGA
Source organism: Candidatus Limnocylindria bacterium (assembly GCA_038200085.1). Classification (GTDB taxonomy): domain Bacteria; phylum Chloroflexota; class Limnocylindria; order P2-11E; family P2-11E; genus JALYKU01. Next base: position 25,974 of record JBBPYG010000032.1, read on the forward strand.
GCGCGCCGGGCGCCGGATCCTGCTCGTCGACACCGCGGGCATCCGCAGGCGCGGGCGGATCGAGCAGGGGATCGAGCAGTACTCGCTCCTCCGCACCGTCCGCGCGATCGAGCGAGCGGACGTGGCCATCGTTCTGGTCGACGCGACGGAGGGCATCACCGCCCAGGACCTCCACATCGCCGGCTACGCGCTCGAGGCGAGGGTGGGGATGGTGCTCGCCGTGAACAAGTGGGATGCTGTCGAGCGCAGCGCAGAGATGACCGCTCGCTTCGAGGCCGACATCGCGCGGGAGTTCCACTTCGCGCCCTGGCTCGGAAGCCGCTTCGTATCGGCGAAGACCGGCCGCGGCGTCGAGGCGACGCTCTCTGACGCGCTCGCCATCGTCGCGCGTCGCGGCGCGCGCATTTCGACCTCGGACCTGCACCGCCTGCTCGTCGACGCCCTCGCCGCGCATCCGCCCCCCACCGACCACGGCCGCGAGGTCCGCTTCCACCACGTGACGCAGGCCAAGGGCCCGGCGCCCACATTCGTTTTCTTCGTCGATCGGCCCGACGCGGTCCACTTCTCGTATCAGCGCTACCTCGAGAACCGCATCCGCGAGCGCTTCGACTTCGCCGGCACGCCGCTGCGCCTCGAGTTCCGCGGGGCGCGCGAATGACGGATCTGCCCGTCCTCCCGCTCGTCGCCGGGCTGTTCGGCTACGCGATCGGCTCGTTCTCCAGCGGCTACGTCGTCGGAAGGCTGTACCGGAACGTCGACCTGCGCCGGGTGGGATCGGGCTCGACCGGCGCGACGAACACGCTGCGCACCCTCGGGCCCGGCGCGGCGATCCTCGTCGGCCTTCTCGACATCCTGAAGGGCGCGGCCGCGGTGTGGCTCGCCGTCTTCCTCGTCCCTGCCGGCGACGGTCGCATTGTCGCCTCGGCGCTCGCCGCCGTCGGTGCCGTCGCGGGGCACTGCTGGCCCGCGTTCCTCGCTGGCCGCGGCGGGCGCGGGGTCGCGACCGGCTTCGGCGCGCTGCTCTTCGTCGCGAGCCCGGCGTGGGTCGTCTCCGTCGTGGCCTTCGCGGTCGCGCTCGCCGTCACGCGGATGGTCTCGGTCGGCTCGCTCGCCGCGGCGGGGGGCGCGATCGTCGGCTACGCGCTCTTCACCATGCTCGGGATCATTTCGTTCCACTGGGCCGCGCTGGCGTTCATCCTGGTCTCCGCCGCGATCATCACGCTCCGGCACCGCGCGAACATCGAGCGCATCGTCCGCGGCGTCGAGCCGAGGCTGGGGAAGCAGGGGCAGCGGGCGTGACCGTGCCCGACGTCGCCGTCCTCCAGGGCGGCGCGTGGGGCACGACGCTGGCGACGATCATGGCCCGCGATGGCGGCCGGCGCGTCCTCCTGTGGTTCCGCGATCCTGTGCGGGCGGCGGAGGTCGCCTCGCGCCGCGAGAACGCACGCTACCTTCCTGGCGTCGCGCTTCCCGATGGCGTCGAGGTCACGGCCGATCTCGAGCGCGCGCTCGCCCCCGACGACATCGTCGTGGCCGCGCCGAGCGCAGGCGTACGCGCGCTCCGTGTCGGCGTCGCGCCGCTGTTGCGTCCCGGTCATCGCCTGTTGTCCGCGACGAAGGGACTCGCGGAGGACGGCCGCCGTATGAGCGAGCTGTGGTCCGAGATGATGATCGAGGATCGCATCGCGGTGCTCTCGGGACCCAACATCAGCCGCGAGATCGCCGCAGGACTTCCCGCGCCGACCGTAGTGGCGTCTTCCTCGCCGGACACCGCGCGCCGGTTCCAGGACCTCGTGAGCACGCCGATGTTCCGCGCCTACACGAACGCCGACGTCATCGGCGTGGAGATCTGCGGCGCGCTCAAGAACATCATCGCCATCGGCGCCGGCGCGATCGACGGCATGGCGTACGGCGCCAACGCCAAGGCGGGCTTCGTGACGCGAGGCCTCGCGGAGATCGCGCGGTTCGCGTTCGCCGCAGGCGCAAATCCGCTGACGGCCGCCGGCCTCGCGGGTATCGGGGACCTGATCACGACGTGCACGAGCGGGCATTCGCGGAACCGAGTGGTGGGGGAGCTCCTCGCGAAGGGCATGGCGCTGGCCGAGATCCGCGCGCGGCTCGGCGGGCAGGTCGCCGAGGGGATCGCGACCACCGTGGCGGCACGCGCGGCGTCGCGCGGGCGCGGCGTCGACATGCCCATCGCCGAGCAGACATACGCCGTGCTCTTCGAGGAAAAGCCGGTCCGCGCGGCGATGCGGGAGCTGATGGACCGTGAGCGCGGGGAGGAGATCTCCGGTCCGCTCGCGGACCTGACGCGCGATGCGATGGCGGCGGCCGCGCGACGCGTCCTGCCGCCGTAGTATCGAGCGTGCCCAAGACCCGAAGACGACTCCGCTGGAGGGAATGCATGTTCTCCATTCGCTCGCTGCTCGCCCCGCGCCTTACCGTCCACGCCCACTGCGATATCCCGTGCGGCATCTACGACCCGAACGCCGCGAAGGTCGCCTCCGACACCGTCGCGAAGATGGTCGAGAAGATCGACGCGGCCGCCCAGGGAGCCTGGCAGCGCGGCCCCGACGCCATGACGCACCAGAACAACCTGGTCCGATCCATCGCCGTCAAGGAGGAGCACGCGCAGATCTGCAAGCGCGAGCTGCTGATCCTGTGGACCGACTACTTCAAGCCCGAGCACCTCGAGAAGTACCCCCAGCTGCACGAGACGTTCTGGAAGGCGGCGAAGCTGTGCTCCAAGAACAAGCAGAGCGTCGACGCGCAGGCCGCGGCGGATCTGCAGGCGGCGGTGAAGGAGATCAGCGACATCTTCTGGGCGACGAAGCAGGCCGCCTGAGCCTTCGCGGCTGATCACCCGCGTCGCCGTCACCGGCCGCAGCATGGAGCCGACCCTCCGCGAGGGAGACTGGCTCGTCGCGGTGGCACCGTGGCGGCGGCCGCGCGCGGGCGATCTCGTCGTGCTGCGCGACCCCCGCGACGCCCGTCGCCTGCTCGTGAAGCGCGTGCGGGCGGTGCGTGCCGACGGCGCGTGCGAGGTCGCGGGCGACGAACCGGCACGTAGCACGGACAGCAGGGCGTTCGGGCCGGTGCCACCCGGCGAGGTCGTCGCATGGGTGGCGTTCCGCTATGCGCCGCTGGGGCGGATCGGCAGGGTGCGCTGAAGTCGCCAATACCATTCACCCCGTGACCGACGTGGTGTGCGCGCGATGCAACCTGACGCGCGAGGGCGCGGGGCGTGTGGGGCTGCCCGATCCGCTCGGCGCCGAGATCGAGGCGCGCGTGTGCGCGGAGTGCTGGAAGGAGTGGCTCCAGGCCCAGATCCGCGTCATCAACCATTACGGCCTGCGGCCGGTCCAGAAGGACGACCGCGAGAAGCTCTACGCCTTCACGCGTGACTTCCTCGGCCTGGCGCCCGACCCGGCCGAACGCTAGGGCGCGCCCGGTCCAAGGATCGGGGCCGATGACGCCCGCGGTGGGCTCGGTCCGGTCGCGCGCCTAGACTTCACCGCACGCGGGGTGTAGGTCAGCTTGGTTAGACCGCGACGCTGGGGGCGTCGAAGTCGACGGTTCGAATCCGTCCACCCCGACAGACATCACGGACGCGGGGATCCCCCACGAAAGCCCCCGACCCGCACAACGCTTCACTCAGCGCCCGAGGCCCTGGAAAAACCGTACCGACCCACACCCGGCCGCGGCGGCACCGCTCCCACGCCGACTGCCATTCTGGAGCCCTTGACAGCGCAGTTGACGCAGGTAGAGTCACCTCACGCAGGTGAAGCGCGCTGGATCCGCCTACGCAGGAGCTGCAGTGGCCGACCGCTCTGGCGACGACGAGTACCTCACGACCGACGAGGTCGCCAGACGCCTGCGCGTCCACCCCACGACCATC
>JBBPYG010000033.1:0-6933 GCA_038200085.1 Candidatus Limnocylindria bacterium
CCCGGACCCGGTCGGAGGTGGGATCGCTAGCGGGGGGCGGCCCTCGTCTTGCGCGTCTTCTCTTCCTCCATCCCGCGTCCGGCCTGATCCAGCTTGGCGGCGTCCCACACGTTCGGGACGAGCGGCAGGATCTCGTTCTCCTCCACGCGGATGTGTCCCTCGAGGGCGGTGCGAATCTCGCCGAGCAGCGTGAGCCACTTGTCGCTCTTGGGATCGAGCGCGTTCAGCTCCGCCATCTTGGCTTCGAGCAGGGCCACGTCCTTGTCCTGACGCTCCTGGAAATCGGCGAGCGGGGTGCCCTTCGCCTTCGGCTCCTTGCTCAGCGGCCCGTACAGGAATTCGTCCTCGACGTGCTCGTGGACGCTCAGCTCCGCCTGGAGCGGGGTCCAGAGCGCCATGCGCCGTTCGGAAGGAGCGCTCTCGATCTCCTGGAACTTCGCCTTCGCCTTCCGGTGCTCTTCTTTCAGGAACTCGACGGCATTCATCGGTGGTCCTCCTCCGTGCTGTCGCGGGCCGGGTCGCCCCTCTGCGTGACGGGATCCGCTCGCGCCCTCAGGCCGGGATCGCCCTGAGGGCGTCACCGGGCCCGCTCGCGCGCGCGGGTGCGGCGCAATCGTGTCCGTTCGTAGCGGTAGCACAGCGCGTGCCGCGGGGCATCCGGCGCCGGACGGGAAAGGCGGGGCTTGGCTTACCCCTTGATGCCGCTGGTCGCGACGCCCTGGACGAAGTGTTTCTGCGCGACGAGGAACGCGACGACCAGAGGCAGCGCCATGAGCACCGCGGCGACGAAGATCATCTCCCAGCGGAACTGGCCGAAGCCGAAATGCTGCGAGAAGATCTGGAGACCCACCGGCAGCGTGTGCAGCTCGGGCTTCCCGCCGACGTAGATCAGCGGGCCCATGAAGTCCTTCCACTTGGCCTCGAACTCGAAGATCGCGACCGCGAGGAGCGCGGGCCGCGTGAGCGGAAGCATGATCTGCCAGTAGATGCGGAAGTAGCTCGCGCCATCGACGCGCGCGGCCTCAATGAGGTCGTACGGGATCCCCTGGAAGAACTGCCGCAGCATGAAGATGTAGAACGCCGACCCGAAGAGCCCCGGCACCCAGAGCGGGAACAGCGTCCCCGTGCCGATGACGCCTCCGGTCAGGTCGGCCACCTTGCGCCAGATGAGGTACACGGGAACGAGCGTCACCTCGCCCGGCATCATCATCGTGCCGAGGATCACGAGGAAGATCAGGTTCGACCCGGGGAAGCGCAGCCGCGCGAGGGCGAAGGCGATCAAGCTGCTCGAGAAGACGACGCTCACGACGCCGAGCGCGGTGACGATGACGCTGTTCTTCAGCAGCGTCAGCGCCGGGAACTCGGGCTCGTGGAAGATGTCAACGTAGTTCTGCCAGAAGATCGGCTCCGGGATCCACTTTCCGTCGAACGCGTGCGCCGCGTCCTTCAGCGAGTTCGAGATCAGCCACACGAACGGGACCATGAAAAGCAGAGTGAAGATCACGAGCGCGGCATAGAGCAGGACGCGACCGATGACCTGCGTCGGCCGGCGTCCCTCGAGGAACTCCTGGGACTTCGTGAATTCGCGGCCGGGGGCCGCGACCTTGGTGGCGGTGGCCATCAGCGCCCGGTGTCCGTGTACACGAGCCGCTTCGAGACCTGGAGCTGCACGGCCGTGATCGCGAGCGTGATGAAGAACAGCACCCACGCGAGCGCGGATGCGTAGCCCATGTGGAAGTACGTGAACGCCTGCTGGAAGAGATAGAGCATGTAAAAGAGCGCCGAGTCCTGCGGCCCCGCCTGTCCGCCGAACACTTGCGGCGGGAACATCACGTACGCCTGGTCGAAGATGTTCAGCGACGCGATCGTCACGACGACGACGCTGAAGAAGATCACCCGGGAGATCATCGGCAGCGTGACGTTCCAGAGCCGCTGGATGGCGTTCGCGCCGTCGAGGTTCGCCGCTTCGTAGAGCTCTTTCGGGACGTCCTGCAGCGCGGCGAGATAGATGATCACCCATGTGCCCACGGTCCAGAGCGCCATGATCGCGAGCGACGGCTTCACCCACTGGGCGTCGATGGTCCAGGCCGGCCCCTGGATCCCGACCGTCGCGAGGGCGTCGTTCAGGAGCCCGTTGTTCGGGCTCAGGATCCGCAGCCACAGGACCGAGGCCGCGACGAGCGGTGTGACCTTCGGCAGGTAGAAAGCCCCGCGCCAGAAGGACAGCGCCTTCACGCGGAGGTTCAGCAGGAGCGCGAGGATGAGCGCGAACGGCAAGCCGGTGGGCAGATGGAGCGCGAGGTAGGTGAAGCTGTTCTGGAGCGAGTGCCAGAAGCGCTCGTCGCTCGGCAGCGCGGTGTAGTTGTCCAGCCCGACGAAGAACGGCGGATTGATGACGTCGTACGACGTGAGGCTCAGGTACAGCGAGGCGATGAGCGGACCGCCGGTGAAGATGAGGAAGCCGACGATGAACGGGCTCACGAACAGGTAGCCCGCTCGCGCCTCCTCGTTCAGGAAGCGCTTGCGGAACGACCCGCGCGCTGGCGCAGCCACCACCGCCATCGCCGGCTCTCTAAGGCCCCTCTGAGACCCTGGATTCGCACCCCATGACGAGTCTCATGCCGTCAGTCCCGCCTCCATCGCTCTTCCGTCGATCGCTGGCGAGTGGGCTCCGAGGGGAGAGGCCCCTCGTCTCGTGCGCTACCTGTTGCCCGGTCCCTTCTTGAAGTCGTCGATCGCCTTCTGCGCGTCCGTCTGCATCTTCTTCACCGCGTCGGCCGGCGACTTCACGCCCTGGAGGGCGTCGTTGACGTTCGCCGTGATGATGTCGTTCACCTGCTGCGCGACCGGTCCCGAGTAGCGGAACCGCGCCGCCTTGAGCGCAGCGGGCAGCAGCTTGACCGCGGCGTCGTACGACGCGGAGATCGGCTTGTAGATGTTGTTCCACTCTTCCTGGTCAGCGGCGATGTTGCCGCTGATCGTCGGAGTGTGCTTCATGCCCTTCGAGGCGCGGTCCCCGAACGTCGCCTTCGCGCCGGCGTTCCACGCGTCGGTCGAGGTCATGCCCTTGATGAAGGACCACGCCGCCTCGCGCTTATCGCCCTTGACCCCGTGCGGGATGGCGAGCGCGCTGCCCGCCTGGAGGGTGATCGGCGTCTTGCTGTTGCGCAGCGTCGGCAGGACCGTCGTGAAGTTGGCGTTCGGGTTGGGACCGACGAGGACGCCGAGGAGCCACTGTTCGAACACGGTGGTCGCGGTCTGGCCGATGAGGAAGGGGTTCTGCGGCGAGAAGAAGTTCTGCGTCTGGGCGAACGCCGCGCGCGCCTTCTCGCCGCCCTGCTTTTCGACAGTGTCCTTCGCCCACTGGAGCGCCTCGATGACCTTGGGATTGTCGAACTGGGCGGTGTTGCCGTCTTTGCTGATGAGGTCGTCCGCGCCGTTCGCCCAGGCCCACGTCCAGAGGCGCCCGTCCTGCATCTTGGTGTCGAAGCCCGTGCGGGTGACGTTGTTGCCCTCCTTCTTGTACAGCTTGGCGCCGAGGGCGGTGAGAGCCTCCCAGTTGCCCGGATCGATGCTCGCGGGGTCGACGCCCTGTTCCTTCAGTACGTCGTTGTTGAACCACAGGAAGTCGATGTTCGCGAACTGCGGGATCGCGTACAGCTTGTCCTTGTACTTCACCTGGTCGATGAGCGCCGGGTAGAACTGCGCGAGGTCGAACTTGTCGCGCGACACGAGGTCGTCGATGGGATCGGCGGCGTTGCGGCCGGCCCAGCTGCCCACCTCGCTGCGGTCCGGGTTGATGACCTCGGGAGGGTCGCCGCTCGCCACCGCGGTGAGCAGCTGCTGGATGTTCAGCGCACCGCCTACCGGCTGCACCTCGATGTTCGGATTGGCCTTCGTGAACACGTCGAGCCGGGCCTTCGCCCGGGCGTCATCGAGACCGTAGCCCCAGACGCGGATCGTCACCTTGCCCGCGGGTGCCCCGCCGCTGCCGGCCGGGGTCGTGCTCGACGGCGTGCACGCCGCGATGATCGGCGCCGCGGCCGCGAGGCCGCCGAGGATCGCGGTCTTCTGGAGCAGTTCCCGCCGGGACAGTCGGGTCGCGCGGGACCCGTCAGAGTCCTGCATGCCGCCCCCCTTTTTTCGCAAATCGTGAGACTGAATGCGAACACGCGTCGTCTCTCTCGTCAATCCGGCGTTCCATGGCGAGTGCCTTGTGGCTCTCTCGTCCGCCCGTGTGACGTGCGGGTCATCGACCCAGCGCGGCTGCCGCGGCCCCGTCAGCCTCGTACCTCGCCCAGGCCAAGCGGATCGCGGCGTAGTCCTCGGCCTCGAGCGCCTCGCCGCTCCTATCTATATGCGTCGCGCAGTACCGGCACGGGACGCCGAGCTCGGGCTGCGCGAGCACCTACGCGCGCATACGCCGCCCGGCCGCGAAGACGGATCGTCGGGGAAGCGGCTCGCGCCGCGACCCCACGACGCACGTCGTCTGGAGATCGTTCCGTCGTGACCCGACCCGACCCCGCGCCGCTACACCTTTCCTGAACGCGCCAGCTCGCGCAGGATCGAGACCCGCGTGGCCGCCGCGACGAGCCGCTCATCGGTCCGAGGCTCGAAGACCCGCTGCACGCGCGGAGGATCCGGGCGTCGGCCATCAATGGCCCAGCGCGCCTGTAGCGCGGCACCCGCCGCGGCGGCCTCCTCCACCTCCACGCGCGTCACCGGCATCGCGAGCGCGTCGGCGCACAACTGGGTCCACGCCTCCGAGCGCGAGCCTCCCCCGGTGACCGCGACCGACGACGGCCGCACTCCGGCGCGGCCGAGCGCGGCCATCGCATACGCGAGCCCGAACGTCACGCCCTCGGCCACCGCCCGTACGAGGTGGTCCGGACGATGGTCGATGCGCAGGCCGGCGAAGAGTCCCGCCGCGCCCGGGACGTTCGGCGTGCGCTCGCCGTCGAGGTACGGAAGAAACGCGAGGTCGTCGGCACCTGGCGGCGTCGCGTCGAGCGCGGCCTCGAAGCGCGCGTGGTCGAAGCCCAGCACCGAGCAGATCCACTCCGTCGCCGAGGTGCAGTTCAGCGTGCAGGCCAGCGGCAGCCACGCACCCGTCGAGTCGCAGAAGGCCGCCGCTTCGCCCTCGGGATCGACGGCGGCCGTCGCGCTGAACGCGAAGGCGGTGCCGGACGTGCCCAGGCTCATCGCTGCGGGGCCCTCGGACGTCACCCCGACGGCGATCGCGGTGCACATGTTGTCGCCGCCGCCGGCGCTCACCGGGATCCCGGCCTCGAGCCCGAGCGCGCCGGCAGCCTCCTCGCGCAGCGTCCCGATGACGGCGAGCGACCGCACCAACGGGGGCAGCGCGGCCTCCCACACGCGGTCGCCGTCGATCGCGGCGAGGACCGCGTCGCTGTAGCGCCGGGCGCGGACGTCGAAGTACGCGGTGCCGGAGGCATCGCCGGGCTCCGCCGCGAACTGACCGGTCAGCCAGAGGTCGAGGTACTCGTGCGGCAGGCAGAAGCGCCGCGCCGCCGCGTACATGTCGGGCTCCCGGCGCGCGAGCCAGAGGATCTTCGGCGCCGTGTAACCGGAAAGAAAAACGTTGCCCGTGAGCGCGAGCGCGCGCTCGCGTCCGCCGACGCGGCGCTCGAGTTCAACGCACTCGGCCGCGGTGGTGGTGTCGTTCCAGAGCTTCGCGCGCCGGAGGGGACGGTCGGTCTCGTCGAGGCAGACGAGGCCATGCTGCTGCCCCGACACCGCGATCCCCGCGACCAGTGCGCCGCTGGCGCGCGCGAGCGCGGCCGTGACCGCGACGATCGCCGCCGCGATCCACCACGCCGGGTCCTGCTCGCGCGTGCCATCGGGGCGCTCGACGATCTCGTGCGCCGCCTGTCCGAGCGAGAGGGTCTCGCCCGTGTCGGCGTCCGCGAGCAGCGCTTTCGTGGACTGGGTGCCGCAGTCGATGCCGAGGAACGCCCGGCGGGCGGTCACCGCACGCCGGCGAGGAGATCGAAGGTCAGCTGATCGAGCCGCTGGTACGAGAAGTGGCGCGAGGCGAGCGCGTCCGGATCGAACGCGCGGTCTTTCAGCGCCGCCGCGTTCGCCGGGGACCACGCGAGGAGCGGGGCGACCTCGGCGTCCGTCGCCTCGAGCGCCGCGACAAGCTGCTGGATCTCCGGATCCTCATTCCACCGCCGGACCTTCTCGCGGAGCACGAGGTAGCTGCGGATGCAGCCGCGTACGAGATCCCACACGTCATCGGGTGCGTCCTGGCGGTACGGCTTGACGTCGAAGGCCCGGGTGCCGGGCCAGCCGCTGTCCTCGAGCTGCTTCACGATGAAGAACGTCTCCTTCATGTCCTCCGCGCCGAAGCGGAGATCCTGGTCGTAGCGGGTGGGCTTCTGCGCGCCGCGGTCCGCGTGGAAGAGCCTGCCGGCCTCGAGGCACTGCGCCAGCTCGTGCACCGTGTTCAGGCCGGCCATGCGCGAGTGCTGGATCTCGGAGTTCACGCCCACGATGTCCCGCAGCGTGGCGTCGAGCGTCCCGATGAATCCCAGGACATGGCCGGCGGTCGGCAGGAAGATGTCGCCGCGGGGCTCATTCGGCTTCGGCTCGATGGCGACGCGCATGCCGTAGCCGTTCTCGCGCATGTAGTTCGCGAGAAACTCGACGCCCTCGCGGTAACGCGTGATCGACTCGCGCGGGTCCTTGGAGGCCTCAACCTCCAGCCCCTCGCGACCGCCACACATGACGTAGACGGACGCGCCCAGTTCCGCGACCAAGTCGATGGCCCGCATCGCCTTCTGGAGCGCGTAGCCGCGGACGCGCGCGTCGCGCGAGGTGAGGGCGCCATCCTTGAAGACCGGGTGCTCGAACATGTTGCAGGTCACCATCGCGTTGACGATGCCCTCGTCCGCCATCACGCGCTTGGTA
>JBBPYG010000034.1:0-15384 GCA_038200085.1 Candidatus Limnocylindria bacterium
CCGCGATCCGAGTGCCGCCGACGCGGACCGCGCGCGAGCGCTCGCGCTGCGCGTCGCCGCATGAGACGGATCCACCCGCTGTACATCGGCGGCGTGCTCCTGGCGATCGCGAGCCTCGCTCTCGCGATCGCGACCGCTGGCAGCTCGGGACAGGGTGATGCCCTCGGGCGGTCGGCGTCCGTGTACGACGACGGACCCGGCGGTGCGAGCGCCCTGCGGCGCTACGTCGAGGCGATGGGCCCGCGCACCGCTGTCGTGCAGGGCGATCGTTTCTCGGTGCCGCAGGCGGCGACCGTGTTCTTCATCCTCGGCGCCAGTGAGAGCATCTCGGAGGCGGACGTGGCGACGATCCGCGACTTCGTGTCGGCCGGCGGCACGCTCGTCGTCGCGAGCGAGCTCGGATTCCATGAGCAGCGGCTCCTCGAGGCATTCGGCGTGCGCCTCGCGGGCTTCGCGCTGCCCGGCACGCGGGACGTCGCATCGCTCGCGCTCGGGACGCCTCCGGTGCGTCGCGTGGAGATCGACGCCGGCCGCCAGGTCGCCGGCGGCCTGCCGGTCATCCGCGACGCCTCCAGCCCATCGGCCGCCGTCCTGACGCAGACCGAGCGCGGCGGCGGGCTCGCGTTCGTCAGCGGGTCACTCGGCCCATTCATCAACGCCGGGATCGGATCGGAAGACAACGGGCGCCTCGCGCTCGCGCTCGCCCGGACCGCCTTCGAGCGCGGAGGGGTCGTGGCCTTCGATGAGTACCACCACGGAGCGCATCCCTCCTCGAGCCTCCTCGTGGTGCTCGAGCGCACGTGGCCGGGTCAGGCGCTGATCTTCGCGGGCGTGGCGACGTTCGTGTATCTCCTTGCTTCCGGGCGCCGCCTCGGACCGCCGGTGCCGCTCGACCCTCGGCCGCCGCGCTCGAGCCTCGAGTACGTGCGCGGTTTCGCCGGACTCCTCAGACGATCCGGGCATTCTGAGATCGTTCGCCGCCGGGTGAGGCGCGACCTGCGGCGTGGACTCGCACGATCTGCGGGCCTCGATCCGGAGGTTCCCGTCGACCGGATGATCGCCGCGCTCGCCATGCGCGACGCGCGGCGGGCGGACGATGCCCGGCGCCTCGACGCCGAGCTCGGCGGGGGTTTGCCCGAGGCGCGGCTCCTTCGTACCGTGCGCCAGGTGGACGAGCTGCTGGCCGGCCTCGGCGCCACGGGCACGCAGTGACGCTCAGCGCAGCCCGCGCGCAGGACACCGCGGCGCTCTTCGCGACCGAGGTTCACCGCATCGTCGTCGGCCAGGACGAGACCGTCCGCCTCGCGTTCATCGCGCTCGCGCTCGGCGGTCACGTTCTCGTCGAGGGCGTCCCCGGCACCGCGAAGACGCTGTTCGCGCGCACGGTCGCGCGGCTGATCGGCGGCGTGTTCAAGCGCATCCAGTTCACGCCCGACCTGATGCCCAGCGACATCGTCGGCACGTCGGTTTACGAGATCGCGACGGGCGAATTCCGCATCCGGCGTGGCCCCATCTTCGCGAACGTCGTGCTCGCGGACGAGGTCAACCGCGCGCCAGCGAAGACGCAGTCGGCGCTGCTCGAGGCGATGGAAGAGCGCCAGGTCACGCTCGAGGGTGACGCGCACCCGCTGCCCGACCCGTTCCTGGTCCTCGCGACGCAGAACCCGGTCGAGTACGAAGGCACGTACCCGCTGCCCGAGGCGGAGCTCGACCGGTTCCTGTTCAAGGCGGTCGTCCGCTATCCCGAGCCCGAACAGGAGCGCGCGATCCTGCGCGCGCACGACAACCGCGTGCCGCTCGACGAGCTCGGGCGCATCGCGCCGCTTCCGGCCGACGCACTCGCCGCGTGCCGGGCCGAGGTCGATGCGGTGACCGTCGAGGACTCGGTCCTCGACTACGTCGTGCGCATCGTCGCCGAATCCCGGCGCTCGCCTGACCTCCTGCTCGGTGCAAGCCCGCGCGCTGGGGTGCACCTGCTGCGCGCCGCGAAGGCAGCGGCCGCGATCGAAGGCCGCGACTTCGTGACCCCGGACGACGTGAAGTCGTTGGCGCTGCCGACGCTGCGCCACCGCCTCGTGCTGCGTGCCGAGGCCGAGATCGAAGGGTTGGATGCTGACGCCGTCGTCCGAAGGGTCGTCTCGCGCCTCGACGTGCCCCGCTGAACCCCGCCCACTGGTGAGTCGCGTCCGAGGTTGGACCTCGTGAATGTCCGCGTTCGCATTCCCCTGCCGATACCGCGACCGCGGCTGCTGGCGCTGTTGCTGATCGCGGCCGCGCCGATCGCGCTCGGGGGCGTGTCCATCGCCTTCGTGTGGCTCGGCGCCCTCGGCGCGGTGGCGGCCGGATTGCTCGCCGCCATCGATCTGCGCGCGGCCGTCCGCGGCGCGCACCTGAACGCCGTGCGCGAGAGCGAGCCGCAACTTTCGCTCGCCGCTCCCAATCGTGTCCGGATCCGATTTCGCAATACATCGCCGATCCCCGTACGCGGGATCATCCGCGACGACCCGCCCGCCTCGTTCGCGGTCGACCGCCGCTCCATGCCGTTCGACGTGCCTGCGGGCGCGGTCGTCGACCTCGACTACGTCGCGCGCCCACGCCACCGGGGCACGTTCGCCTTCGGAGACATTCACGTGCGCTGGAACGCGCCGCTCGGCCTCGTCGCGGTGCAGGGACGCGAGGCGGCGGCCGCGGAGGCACGGGTGTACCCCGACCTGCGCGAGATCCGTCGCTACGAGGTCAGCCTCCGGCGAGGCCTCGCGTACGACCCGGGACAGCGGCGCGCGCGGCAGGCCGGCGCTGGCAGCCTCTTCGAGCGCCTGCGCGAATACACCCCGGACGACGACCCGCGGTCGATCTCATGGACCGCGACGGCGCGCCGCGGGCGGCCTATCAGCGTCGAGTACGAGACCGAACGCCAGCAACGCGTGCTCATCCTCCTCGACGCGGGACGGATGATGGCCAGCACGCTCGGCGACCTGACGAAGCTCGATCACGCGGTCAACACGGCGCTCATGCTCGGATATCTCGGCACCGCCAAGGGCGACGAGGTCGGTCTCATGGGTTTCTCCGACGCGGTGCGCTCGTATCTCCTGCCGCGCCGTGGACGCCGCCAGTTCCTGCGCATCGCCGACGAGTTGCGGCGTCTTGAGGTCACCACGACCGAGACGGACTACCGCGCGGCGTTCGAGTTCCTCCGGTCGCGCACGTCACGCCGCGCCCTGGTCGTGCTGTTCACCGACCTCGTCGACGAGCAAGCCTCGAAAGGCCTCGTCGCGGCGGTGACGCGCCTCGCCGGCAACAACCTCGTGCTCTGTTGCCTGCTCGCGGACCCGCGGCTGGCGGAGCTCGCTGCTGCGAGCCCTTCTTCGACGACGGCGCTTTACGAGCGCGTGGTGGCGACCGAGGTGCGCGACGCGCGCGACCGCGCGCTGGGCATCCTGCGCCAGCGCGGAGTGCACACGATCGACGTTCCCGCCGAGCGCCTGACCGTCGCGACGATCCAGCGCTACCTCGAGCTCAAGAAGCGCGCCCTTTGAGAGGCGCTCTACACGCGTACTTCGCCGCAGCGGCGCAGCAGATCCTCGATCTTCCGCCGTGGGCCGGCCGCGATCGGGTCGGAGTGGATCGCCAGCGCCCGCTCGAGCATCGCTCGCGCCTCGGTCGTTCGTCCGCGCTCGAGGAGGAACTCGCCCGTATCGCGCATGACGTCCGCTTGAATTCTCCGGTATGCCGACCCCCCGGCGCGCACGAGCGCGTCCCCGAAGAGCGCCTCGGCCTCGGTGTACCGTCCCTCGGCAGCGCGTACCCGGGCGAGGGCGTTCGTGGTCATGGTGACGGAGTACACGTCGGTCTCGCTGACCGACGCCCGGCCCGCCTCAGCGTGCTGTCGCGCCGCTGCTATGTCGCCGAGCGCGAGATACGCCCGCGCCAGCCTCCACTCAGTCTCTGGGATGGCGCCGCGCATCGTGGCCGGGTCGTACCAGCGAAGCGCCTCGAGCAGCGCATCGCGGGACCCTGTCGGGTCCCCGGCCTCGAACAGCGTTTCCCCGATCTGCTCGTTCGCACGCCCGACCTCTTCGCGGATCCCCATTTCGTTGGCAAGGGCCAGCCCTGCGCGCGCGGCGGCCACGGCGGCGGTCGGTTCACCGCGGAATAGGGCGATGTGCATTTCACCCAGCTTGACCTCGCGCCGAACCTTGAACGAGCCGTGCGTCTCGCCGAGCCTCGCGTGCTCCTTCCGATATGGCTCCGACCGGCTGATCTCTCCTGACTCGGCGTGGTTAGCCGCGAGCCATATGAGCACCTCGGGCGCCTCGCGGGTGAGTCCATGGTCGCGGACGTACGCATCGGCTTCGAGCAGCATGCGGCGGTCCTGTTCCAGGTCTCCGCGCCACCAGTGGGTGATGTGCCTGCTGAGGAGCGCTCGCGCGATGAGCTCCGGTTCGCCGACCTGCCTCGCGGCGGCGAGGGCCTCTTCGAAAAGTTCCGCGCCTCGCTCGAGGGAGTCCTGGAGGGTCGCCGAGGCGACCTCGAGCAGCGCGTCGACCAGCGCGACGCTCGGACCGGCGCCTCGGGCGGTGCCGGTGGCGCGCTTCAGGGACTCGAGCGAGGCCGCGCTGCCCTCGGCGGCGTGTTGACCGACCGCGGCATATACGAGCGCCTCGATCCGCTCGGGGTCGCGCACCACGATCCGCTCGGCGATCTCGGCCGCGCGCGCGTAGAAGCTGTGGGTCGCGCGCAGGTCACGGCGGCGCCACGACTTTCGCCCCGCCGCGAGGAGGCTCGCGAACGCGCGGGCCCCCAGCGCAGCCAGGCCTTCCTCGTCGCCGATCTCGTCGGCGAAGCGGAACGCCTGCTCGGCGTGGTACGCCACGATGTCCGCGTACTCCTCCGCACGCTCCGCCGCGGCGTCCTCGAGCCACCGCCCGAATGCGTCGTGCAGGCGGGCGCGCTCCTCCTTGGGGATCCCGTCGTACGCGACGTCCCGGATCAGGATGTGCCTGAAGGAGTACGCGCGGCCACCGCCGATGCCGCGCTCGTCGAGCTCGGCGACGAGGTCGCGGCGCGCCGCGTCGAGAAGTACGTCGTCGACGCGTCCCGGCACGCCGCCCTGCGCGACGATCGCGTCCGGCCAGAAGACCTTTCCGACCACGGCCGCCCGCTGGATGACGCGCTTCATGTCGGCGGGCATTTGATCGAGCCGCGCCGAGATGAGTGCCTGGAGCGTCGGCGGGACGACCAGTGTCGCGACGCTCTCGTTCGCGACCCAGCGGCCATCACGCTGCGCGATGTGCCCCGCGTCGATGAGCATGCGCAGGAATTCCTCGAGGTACAGCGGGTTTCCGCCAGCGCGCGCCACGACCTCCGACCGCAATCCCTCGGGGAGCGCGTCGATCCGCAGGAGCTCGCGGACGAGACGCCGCGACTCGTCCGCCGTGAGCGGCTCGAGACGGATCGACGCGGCATTCATGAGTCCGCCACCCCAGCCCGCACGCCGCTCGCGCAGGTCGGGGCGCGCGAGGCAGACAAGGAACAGGGGCGCTCGGGCCCACTCCGCGACATGTTCGATGAGGTCGAGGAGAGCCGGCTCGGCCCAGTGGATGTCGTCGAACACGACCGTGAGCGGCTCGCGTTCGGCGCGCCGCTCGAAATAGCGGCGCAGCCCCCAGCGCAGCTCCTGCTGGATCGCGTCCGCGGCGACGTCGGGCATCGTCTCCTCGGGCCGCGCGAGTCCCATGACCACCGCCAGCCGCCGCGCGATGGCATCCGAGTCGCCTTCCGCTTCGCCGAAGGCACCGAGCACGGCGAGGCGCATCTTCGCCGTCGCCTCCTCGCCCGAGTCCGTCGCTCCGACGCCGATGTCGGCGCGGAGGATCTCGACGAGCGGCCAGAACGTGATCCCCTCGCCGTACGGCAGGCAGCGCCCGCGGCGCACCCGTTCCGCCCCGATGATGTCGACGAGCTCACGCACCAGGCGGGATTTGCCGACCCCGGCGACGCCGAAAACGGTCACGAGCGCTGCCCGCCGCTCGCCGGTCATCCTCCGATACGAGTCGACGAGGACTCGTAGCTCGTCGTCCCGTCCGATGAGCGGCGCCTGCAGCCCCGCGAGCCCACGGCGCTGCTCCGGCAGGTCCGAGCGGAGCGCCTCCGCCGGCCATGCCTCGAGCTCACCGATGCCCTTCGCCTCGATCACGCGGCGATCGCCATACGCCACCCCGCTCGTGGTGAGCTGATGGGTCAACGGGCCCGCCAGGATCTCCCCGGAGGCCGCCGCCTGCTGTAGCCGTGCCGCTTCGTTGACCGGCGCGCCGGTCACGAGCGTCTCTTCTCCCTCACCGCCGGTCACGACGGGCCCGCTGTTCACGCCGATGCGGAACTCGACCTCGAAGCGACCGCCGGCGTTCAGCCGCGCGACCCGATCCCGGAGCGCGAACGCGGCCCTGACCGCACGGTCGGCGTCGTCGTCGTGCGTGACCGGGATGCCGAACACCGCCATGACCGCGTCGCCGATGAACTTCTCGACCGTGCCGCCGTGCGCCTCGAGCGCCCCGCGGATCTCGGCGAACGCGCGCGACAACGACCGTCGGACGACCTCCGGGTCGTGCGCCGACCCGATCGCGGTCGATCCGACGATGTCGGCGAAGAGGACCGTCGCGACCTTGCGCTCCTGAGGCACGGCTCGATTTTATGGACGCGCCATGCCGAGCGGTGCCGCGATGTCGCGGTCGCCGCGAGGAGGTCCGCGCCGGTGGGGCCGTCCCGCGAGCAGGATGTAGCCCCACAGCAGGCCACCCGAGACGAGGCCGATCGCGAGCTTCGCCCCGGAGGCGAGGCCAGACGGCGAGACGAACGCCTCGATCGTGCCCGCGACGAACAACACCGGGATCACCAGCAGGATCACGCGCACCGCCTGCGCGCCGGCAAGCCGCAGCGCATCGCGCCGCGAGCGCTCGCCCGGATGCAGGATCGCCCACGCCAGGCGCAGCCCCGCTCCTCCGGCGAGGAAGATCGCGGAGAGCTCGAGGAATCCGTGCCCCGAGATGAACGTGAGCAGCCCGCCGCTCAGGCCGTAGCTCTGCACGACCGCGAAGGTCGTGCCCAGGCTCGCGCCATTGGCGACGAGCACGTACGCCGTAAGGATCCCCGCGGTGAGCGCGCCGGCGAACACCACGAGCGCGACCTGGACGTTGTTCACGATGATGAGCGGACCCGCGATCGGCCGGTACGCCGCCGGGATCTCGGTCCAAAGCTCGTGCTGCGCGAGGTGCTCGCGCGTTGCCTCGGGCAGCGAGCTGGCCGCGATCTCGGGTTGGAGCAGCCCGGCGACGAAGGTCACCGCCGCTGGGATCGCGACGAGCGCGAGCGCCACCAGCGTAAAGCGCAGGTTCGCGCGGACGATGGCCGGCAGCTCCACGCGCGCGAAGCGCCGCAGGCGGTGCCCGCTCGTTGGCGCCTCGCTGTAGATGAGCGCGTGCGCGGCCGCGACAAGATCGTTCAGCCGTTCCGCGACAACGTCCCGTGGGAAGTCGCGCCGGGCGATCGCGAGGTCGCTCGTGGCGGCGCGGTACAGCGCCCCAAGCTCGAGGACGTCATCTCCCTTCAGCCGGTTGACGCGACCGCCCGCGTCCGCCACGAGCTGGCCGAGCCGCGACCAACGCGGACGGCGATCCTCGACGAAACGGTCGATCGTCATGAGCCGAACCTAACATTCGATGTCGGCATCACGAGGGTCGCCGCGATGACCCTCCGACATAGGAGCAGCGAATGGCGGTCATGGCGGGCGAGCTCGAGGTGGAGACCGCCGACCACGTCGTGCTGCGCTACGCACTCGCGGGCGCGGGCAATCGCGGCTTCGCGGCGCTCATCGACACGGGCATCGCGGCCGTCATCGCGGTCGGCTCGCTCACCGCCCTCGAGCTGGCGATCGGCTTGTCCGGATCGGCGATCGCTCTCCAGCTACAGGGCGTGGTCGCCCTGCTGGTGGTCTTCGCCGTGTGGGCGTACTTCATCCTCCTCGAGTGGCTCTGGAACGGACAGACGGTGGGCAAGCGCGTGACCGGACTGCGCGTGATCGCCGCGAACGGAGCGCCCGCGCCGTTCATTTCCGTCCTGGTGCGGAACATCGTCCGGCTCGTCGACTTCCTGCCCGGGCTCTACGGGCTCGGGGTCATCGCGATCGTCTTGTCGCCCGCATCGCAGCGGCTCGGCGATCTCGCCGCTGGCACGTACGTGGTGCGCGCCCCGCGGCCGAAGCTCGACTACTTCGCGCTGCGGACGCTCACTCCCCTCGGCATGGCTGACGGTATCGACCTGCGGCGCATGCCGGGCGAGATGCAGCGGCTCGTGCGGGAATTCGCGGCACGCGAGGCGGCGCTCGCTCCTGCCGATCGGGCTCGCGTGGCCGGGCGCATCGCGTCTTCCGTCCGACCGTTCGTCGGGGACGCGATCGTCGAACCGGACGATGCCGGGTACCTGCGCGCGGTCGCCCGCGCGCTGCGGGCAAGCGCCTCACGCTAAGCGCCAGGCGCTTCCCGTATCGCCACGTTGCCGGGCCCCGCATCGCCCGGCGTCGGACGCGATCGCGATGCCGCCACGCCGAGGCGTAGGGCGTTCGAGCGCGACCGCTGTGTCGGCTAAGCGGCCGTGCCGGCCGAGGCGGTGGCGCAGTTGCCGCAGCAGTACATCTGGCCGCCGCGCTGGGCCATCGTGCTCGGTTCGATGATCGGCTCGTGACAGTTCCCGCACTCGCCGGTGCTCGTGAGCTGGTCGGCGTGACCGGAATTCAGCCTCTCGCAGTTTTTGCAGCAGTAGCGCTTCTTGTCCACCTCGACCTGCGTCGACGTGTCCGTGATCGCCGTGCCGCAGTGCGTGCATGCCGCGTCCGCCATGGCGCACCTCCTGCCGGCGCAGCTCCCGCAGAACTGGTGCCGCATGGTAACCTCCGTGAGAGAACCCCCCCGGGTAGGGGAGGGGTGAAAAAGTGATGGAGGCATCGACATGGCCACGGAGCGCACGCCTACGTCGTCCCCGCGATCCACTGCGACGGCTGCGCCGGGAACATCGGCGAGGCACTCGAGCCCGTCGAGGGCGTTCAGGCGACCACCGTCGACACCGCCACGAAGACCGTTCGCGTCCGCGGCTCGGCGGAGGACCGCGTGATCCGCCAGGTGCTCGCGGCCGCCGGGTATCCGCCCGCCTGACCTCGTGAGCCAGGCGACCGCGCCCGCACCGGACGGTCGTGCGACCGGCTCCGTGGGCGAGACGGCGGAGGTGCGCCAGCTCCACGGCCGTGCAGGCGAGCTGTGGGGAGCGATGTCGGGGGCCGACCGGCTGGTGGTCACCACCACCCGCTGACGCTTACCTGGCCACACCGCTGGCGCTGGGGTTTGACACCCCCCATCCGGCACGATGGAATGGTCCCGCAGATGGCCGCGATAGACACCCCGTTCCCGCTCGCTCGCCCGCGCTATTCGGGGATCCTCGAATGGGTCGCGACGGTCGACCACAAGAGGATTGGGATCATGTACCTCTACACGACCTTCTTCTTCTTCCTGGCCGGCGGCCTACTCGCGCTCCTGGTGCGGACGCAGCTCGCGACCCCCGACGGGAAGCTGCTCAGCGCCGCCCAGTACAACCAGGTCTTCACGATGCACGGGACGACGATGATCTTCCTGTTCGTCGTGCCCGTGTGGACGGGGTTCGCGAACTACATCGTTCCGCTTCAGATCGGCGCCCGCGACATGGCGTTCCCGAAGCTCAACGCGCTTTCGTACTGGCTGCTCCTGGGCGGAGGAGTGGTGCTCTTCTCGAGTTTCCTCGTCGGTCCCGCGGCCGCCGGTTGGACGTCGTACGTCCCGCTGTCGACGGCGCAGTACTCGCCCGGCCACGGTCAGGACCTTTGGATCCTCGGCCTCACGATGCTCGGCTTCTCCTCGATCTTCGGCTCGCTGAACATGATCGTGACGATCTTCTCGCTGCGCGCACCGGGCATGACCTTCGGCCGCATCACGCTCTTCGCGTGGAGCGTGCTCGTCACGTCGTTCCTGCTCGTGCTCGCGATGCCATTCCTCACGGTGGCGTCGACGCTGCTGCTCTTCGACAGGCTCGCGGGGCTGAACTTCTTCGTCACCTCGGAGGGCAGCGACCCGCTGCTGTGGCAATTCCTCTTCTGGTTCTTCGGCCACCCGGAGGTCTACATCATGATCCTGCCGGGGTTCGGGGTGATCAGCGAGGTGCTTCCCGTCTTCTCGCGCAAGCCCATTTTCGGCTACAAGATGATCGCGTACTCGTCCGTCGCGATCGGCTTCCTGTCGTTCTCGGTCTTCGTCCACCACATGTTCGTCGCCGGTGTGGACCAGGCGCTCCAGGTCTTCTTCATGGCGTCGACGATGCTCATCGCGGTCCCCACGGGGGTGAAGATCTTCAGCTGGCTCGGCACGCTGTGGGGCGGCGCGCTCCGCTTCAAGACGGCGATGCTCTTCGCCCTCGGATTCATCGCGACCTTCACCATCGGCGG
The DNA here is from genome assembly GCA_038200085.1 of Candidatus Limnocylindria bacterium. Taxonomy (GTDB): domain Bacteria; phylum Chloroflexota; class Limnocylindria; order P2-11E; family P2-11E; genus JALYKU01. The sequence goes on from JBBPYG010000034.1 coordinate 10,520, forward strand.
CATCTCCGGCGTGTTCCTCGGCTCCGTGCCGGTCGACGTCCAGCTGTCGGACACGTACTACGTGGTCGCGCACATCCACTACGTGCTCTTCGGCGGCGCCGTCTTCTGCGTCTTCGCGGCGATGTACTACTGGATGCCCAAGATGACAGGGCGGTTCCTCTCGGAGACGCTCGGGTACCTCAACTTCCTGCTCGTCTTCGTCGGGTTCAACCTCACGTTCTTCCCGCAGCACCAGCTCGGCATCGATGGCATGCCCCGCAGGATCGCGCACTACGCCCAATCGCCGGAGTGGGGCACGCTGAACTTCGTCTCGACGATGGGCTCGTACATCCTCGCCCTCGGCGTCCTCGTCTTCGTCATCAACTTCTTCCGCAGCATCGCCCTCGGCAAGGGCGAGCCGGCGGGGAACGACCCGTGGGAGGCCGACACGCTCGAGTGGGCGACGACCTCGCCGCCGCCGCCGTACAACTTCGCGCGGATCCCCGTAGTGCACAGCGCCCGTCCTCTGAAGGAAGACGTCGCGCACTGACGCGCGACGTCCGGACGTAGTGCACTACTCCACCCGCTACCGCGCGCTCGTCACGGGGACGCTCGCCGCCGCGTTCCTCGTCGTGGTCTGGGGAGGCGTCGTGCGCGTGAGCGGATCGGGGCTCGGCTGCCCCGACTGGCCGCTGTGTCACGGCGCGTTTCTGCCCTCGCTCGACACGGCGACGCGCATAGAGTGGACGCACCGATTCCTCGCGCTCGCGGCGGCCGTGATACTCGGGACGCTAGCGGTCGTGACCTACCGCGCGCAGCGCCGGGAGCGGGCGGTCGCGCGGCTCGTGGCGCTCGCGATCCCGCTGTTCGCCCTGCAGGCGGTGCTCGGCGCGGTCACCGTCGTTCTCGAGCTGCCTGACACGTGGGTGACGCTCCACCTCGCCAACGCCGAGCTCCTGCTCGCCGACCTCGTGGCCCTGGTCATCGTCGTCTGGTGGCCGCGCAGCGTCCCGGGTCTGGCGCCGCCGAGCACCTTCAGCTGGCTCGCTCTCGCGGCCGCGGGCGGCACGTTCGCACTCCTGCTATCCGGCGCTTACGTCCGCGGCGACGGCGCGACGACCGCGTGCACGACGTGGCCGCTGTGCGACGGCGGCCTGCTGGCTCCCGCAGGCCTGGCGTTCGTCCACATGGCGCACCGCTACGTGGCGGCGGTCGTGGGGATCCTGGTCCTCTTCGCGGTCGCCGAGGGCTGGCAGCGGCGGCGCGAGGTCGCGGGCGCCGGGCCACTCTCCGTCGCGGTCGTCGCGCTCTTCGCCGCGCAGGTGGCGATCGGCGCGGCGAACCCGCTGACCAGTTTCTCGCCACTCCCGCTCGGCGCGCACCCCGCGGTGGCGTCGGCGCTGTGGTGCGCCGTCGTCGCGCTCGCGATCGTCGCGTGGCGGCCTTCGCTGCTCGGCGCATCGACGACCGTGCGCGCGGCCGTCGCGCTCACGAAGCCGGCGATCATGTCGCTCCTGCTGGTGACCGCGCTCGGCGGGATGTTCCTCGCCGCGCACGGCGTCCCGCCCTTCCACCTCGTCGCCGCGACGCTCGTCGGCGGCGCCTGCGCGAGCGGGGGAGCGTCGTCCCTGAACCACTTCTTCGACCGCGACATCGACGAGCGCATGCGCCGCACGCGACGCCGGCCCCTGCCCGCGAACCGCATCTCGGCGCGCGCCGCGGTCGTCCTCGGCATCGTCCTCAACGCCCTCGGCTTCGCGGTCCTCGCGCTCGGCGCGAACCTGCTCGCCGCCGCGCTCGCCATCGCGGGGACGCTCTTCTACATCTTCGTATACACGCTCTGGCTCAAGCGCGCGACGGTCCAGAACATCGTGATCGGCGGCGCCGCCGGCGCGATCCCGCCACTGGTCGGCTGGGCCGCCGTCGCCGGGTCGCTCGACCTGCCGGCGTGGTACCTCTTCGCGATCGTCTTCTTCTGGACGCCCGCGCACTTCTGGGCGCTCGCGCTCCTCATCAGCGACGACTACGGCCGCGCGGGCGTGCCGATGCTGCCGGTCGTCCGCGGCGAACGCGACACGGCTTGGGGGATCCTGCTGTACGCCGCGAGCCTCATCCCGCTCACAGTGCTGCTGTTCCTCACGGGCGCGGTCGGCCTGCTGTACCTGCTGGCCGCGTTCGCGCTCGGGATCGTCTTCGTCACCTACGCGGTCCGGCTCGTGCGCAGCGCAGAGGAGCGACGCCGTGGGATCGCCCGCTCGCTGTACCTGTACTCGCTGCTGTATCTGACGTTGCTGTTCGTCGCGATCATGGTCGACACGACGCTCCGCATCTAGCGCGCGTGGACCCGACGCCCGCGATCCCGGCCGTATGGGCCGTCCTCTTCGCCCTCCTCTACGGTCGCGGCGTCGCCGTCATGAGCAGAGCCTGGCCGGCGTGGCGCTCCGTTTGCTTCGCGCTCGGGCTAGTCGCGATCCTCGCGGCCCTGGCGTCGCCGATCGACCGGCTCGTGACCGAGCTGTTCAGCGTGCACATGGTCCAGCACATGCTGCTGACCGTCGTCGGTGCGCCGCTCCTCCTGCTCGGCGCGCCGGTCCGCCCGCTCGCCCAGAGCCTGCCCATGAGCGTCCGGCGCCAAGTGCTCCGTCCGCTCGCCTCGAGCCGCGCGCTGCGCTGGCTCCTCCATCTCGCGCGTCGCCCGCTCGTGGCCGGCGGGCTGTACGTCGTCGGGCTGTACTTCTGGCACATCCCGACGCTCTACGACGCGGCCGTCGAAAACTACGCGCTGCACGTCGTGGAGCACCTCTATTTCCTCGCATCGGCGCTGCTGTTCTGGAGCTGCGTCATCGACCCCGAGCCGTTCCGATCGCCGCTGCCGTATGCCGCGCGGATCGTGTACCTGCTTCTCGCCGGCGCGGCGCAGAACACGATCCTCGGCGGGCTGCTCGCGTTCTCGAGCCGCCTGCTCTACGCGCACTACGAGGGCCGTCCGGAAGCCTTCGGGCTCGCGGCCGTGACCGACCAGCGGCTGGGCGGCGCCATCATGTGGGTGCCGGGCGACGTCATCTTCCTGGTCGCCGCGTCGTTCGCGTTCTTCCTCTGGCTCCGCTCCGAGGAGGAGGCACAGCGCGTGCGCGAGGCGCGCTGAGCGCACCGTCAGGACACGCGGCTCGTCTCCGGACCAACGGTCAGAACATCCGTCGTCATGCGGTCAGAAGGCACGGCGGTTGCGCCAGACGAGCGTCCCCACGATGACCGCAAGCGCGGCCTCGGCGGCCTTCGTCGTCAACCCGATCGCCTCGACGGGCAGGTCGCCCCGGCTCGCGGCGTACGCGCCGATCAGCGCCAGGGCATATAGCAGGACGATCACGTCGGCCTCGAGGCGCTGCAACAGCAGCCCGACGGCGCAACCGAGATAGCCCGCACCCATCGCGGCGAACAGGAGGCCGGGCGTCGGCTCGCCCGGTATGAGCTGCGCGACCGAAAGCGCGAGGTGGATCCCGGCCGCGACCAGCGCGAGGGCCGCTCCTGCGAACCGGAGCGGCCGCTCGCGGGCCACGCGGGCGGCGCGCTGACGGGCCGGAGCGGTGGCCCTTCGATCAGGCGCGGACAGCTGTCCTCTCCGCGCGGTACCAGAGCCACGCCGCGGCGCCGACCAGGATGAGCCCGACCACGGAGTGCAGGACGTGCTGCGTCCCGAATCCCTGACCGAACACCTGGAAGTGGTTGAACGGTACGTTGTTGTGCCACAGGTTGAAGTACAGCCCGACGATGCCCAGGACCACCGCGACGATCTTCATGAATGTCCTCCCGAACGACGATTCCGTTGCGTCCTCCTCCAATGCGCCTCTGCCCTGCGATCGGATCACTTCGCGTCCAGGCTCTTTCTACTACGCATGTGTAGTGGAAGTGGTAGGCTCGTCTCCATGAGAAACTTCACCAGCGTCATCGTCCTGTTGACCGTCCTCTTGGCCGCCTGCGGCGGCTCATCTTCCGGCGCGTCCGGCGGCAGCGCGGGGAGCGGCGGGACCGCCGTGACGGTCGAGCTCTCGGACTTCAAGGTGAAGCCGAGCGTCCCCACGGCGAAGGCGGGCAAGGTCGACTTCCAGATCCGCAACACCGCAGCGATGCTCCACGACCTGAAGGTCCTCAAGACCGACCTCGATGAGGACAAGCTGCCGATCGACAGCGCCAAGGCGATGGCGAAGGAGGACGGGAAGATCGGCGCGATGGAGAACATCCCCGCCGGGGCGCTGCGGACCCTCAGCCTCGACCTTTCTGCGGGAAAGTACGTGCTCATCTGCAACGTCGCAGGCCACTATCAGCTGGGCATGCACGTCGCCTTCAAGGTCGAGTAGGACTCACGGCGGGCGGCGTCGCGGTCCGCTAGCCTGACCGCAGTGCCGCTGACCGCAGCGCTCCGCGAGGAGCTCGTGGCCCTCTCGCGCGAGATCCACTCGGACCCCGAGCTCGCGCACCACGAGCATCGCGCGGTCGGCCGCATCGCTACCCTCCTCGAGCGCCACGGCCACCAGGTGGAGCGGAGCGTGGGCGGACTGGCCACGGCCTTCCGTGCGCGCGTCGGGCCCCCTGGCGCGTCGGTAGCGCTGCTGGCCGAGTACGACGCGCTGCCCGACGTCGGCCACGGCTGCGGCCACAACCTCATCGCCATGAGCAACGTCGGCGCATTCCTGATCGCGGCCGAGGCCGCGGACCGGCTCCAGGTCGGCGTCGAGCTCATCGGTACGCCCGCCGAGGAGGACGGCGGCGGCAAGCTCGACCTGCTCGACGCCGGGATCTTCGCGCCCGCCATCGCCGTCCTGTCATCCCATCCGGGAGGGAACACCTGGGAGGCCGGATCGACGACGCTGGGCATCGTGTCCAAGCGC
>JBBPYG010000035.1:0-7604 GCA_038200085.1 Candidatus Limnocylindria bacterium
CGTGATCCTTGAACGCGGCGAGCGCGCAGACGTTCTTTCCGTTCCGCTGGTAAAAGGGCACGCCCCACTTGATGGACGCGGTGGCGTCGGGCACCGTGTCGTTCACGAGCGCTCGGAGCTTTTCGAGGAGCACGCGCTTGTCCGGCGGCTGCTCCGCGAGGTAGTCGTCGACGGCGCGCTCGGCCGCGGAGCCCTTCCCCGCCCCGATCTTCGGCCCGGCCTTCGCGACGGTCTTCCTGGGCACCGCCTTCGGCGCCGGCTTTGGCGCTGCCATCCCTTCACTCCCTCGCCTTGGATCGATCACACCGATACTTGCACGACGGGCGCGGCACGGAACGTGAGCGGGAGCGGCGCGTGCTGCCGAGAATGCCCGCAGCCGGAGGTCCATGGAGGTGCTATGGGAGCGGTCCTGGTTCTACACCCGTGGTGGGGGCTCAACGACGATATCCGGGCCTTCGCCGAACAGCTGCGCGCGCACGGACATGTCGTAGAGACGCCCGACCTGTATCGCGGCAAGGTCGCGACGGAGATCGCAGACGCCGAACGATCGATGCGCGCTGTCGACAGGGACGACGCGCGCGCCATCATCGACGCCGCGCTCGAGCGCGTCGGCCCCTCTTCGAAGGTGGCGGCCGTGGGTTTCAGCATGGGTGGAGGGTTCGCGTTCGACCTCGCCGGCCGGCACCCCCGCCGCGTCAGCGCGCTTATCACCTACTACGGCGCCGATGATCTCGCCGAACTTCCCTTGGTGCCACCCACGCTCACCCACTTCGCTGAGCAGGACGACAACCCCGAGGGTTTCGAAGCGGAGCACGCCGCGCAGCTGGCGGCGCGCGGGGTCGAACACGAGGTCCACATCTACCCTGGCACCAAACACTGGTTCGCCGAGCCGAGCCGCCCCGAGTTCGATCCGGAGGCCTCGGCTCTCGCGTTCGAGCGGACTCTCGCGTGGATCGCCGGCAGGTAGCGGCCTAGAGCCCGTCCCAGCCGTCGGTCGGGCACAGCCGTCCCTCCATCCCTACTCGCTGCGCCGGCTTCGCCTGCTCCGCTGGGACCCCGGTGCGACCCGGACCGCTCCTCGGCCGGAGGCCGACGCGCCCCGCGGGCGTGCGCCGCCCCTGGTGCCGGCGACAGTGCGGTGTTGGAGCGAATAGCGCCGCGCGAAGGCGAGGACCGCGAGGGCCGTGCCGACGAACATCAGGAGCACGACGTTCGCGCCCTGCTGCTGCGGCGGATCGAGCGCGATCGCGGGCGCCGGCGTCGGAAGCTGCGCGGGATCGCCCGCGACCCACGCGTTGTAGAGCGCGGAGCCGAGCCGGGCGATGAAGTCATACGACGCGCTCTCTGATGCTCCCGAGGTCATGGCGACGACGACCAGCTCGCCGTCGGGCACGTCGATGATCCCCACGTCATGGATGTAGCCGACGAGGTCGCCGGTCTTGTGCGCGACGGTGACGCCTGCCGGCAGCCGTCGCGGGAGTCGATCGTTGATGTGCTGTCGCCGCAGGCGCGCGAGCATCCGGTCCGATGCAGCGGCTGACACGAGCTTGCGGTCCGCCAGCTTCGTCAAGAACGTCGCGATGGCGCGAGGCGTCACGACGTTGTCCTGATCGGGGTCTCCCGCGATCCGGAATCCGCCGATCTTCTCGTCGGAGAGCGTGGTGTTGATGCTCGTGACACCGAAGATGCGCCGGAAGGCGAGCGCGGGCCCGTTGTCCGAGTACGTGATCATGCTCTCCAGCGCCTCATCGATCGTCATGACGGTGCCGGGCAATTCGTTGGCTCCGCCATGCTTGACGTCGTCATCCTCGATCCTGATGGCGTCCGCGTAAGACTGCTCTCCCGCTTCGACGAGGCGCTCGACGTGTAAGAGCAGCGCGAGCTTGTACAGGGACGCTGCCACGAAGGTCTGGTCCGGGTTGAGGGTGAAGATCGGGTCCGGTTCGGTCGGATCGGCGACCCATATGCCCGGCGTCCCCCGGAAGTTCGCCGTGAGATCCTCCGCCGATCGACGGAGCTCGGCCCTGACCGGGGCCGCGGTCGACGCCGGCGTGGGGGATGGCCGAGGCTCGGCAGCGGGTATTGAGCCGTAGGAGACGCATGAGGCGATCAGGAGGAGCGCGGAGCCGAGTCGCACGACGAGGCCGCCGGCGTTCGATCGTCCCACTCCGGACCGAAAGGTAGCCCCGGCCGACGGCTTTGCCTATCTCGCCCGGTCTCGCATCGCGGGCGCATCACTCCGCGGCGCACGGCGCGCCGATGGCATACCGTCCGCTGATGCCTCGCGTACCGGCGTTCGTGCTGGCCGTCGCCCTCGGCAACCTCCTGGTACCGCTGAATTCGACGATGATCGTCGTGGCGCTTCCGCTCATCGCACGCGACCTCGCCATCGACCGCACGGCATCGGCGTGGCTCGTGACCTCGTACCTGATCGCCATGGCGTCGCTCCAGCCGATCGCGGGCCGGCTGGGAGACCGCGTCGGCCGGCGGCGCCTGATGCTCGGCGCCCTCGTGTACTTCATCGTCGCCTCGGTCGGCGCCGCGCTATCGCGTGACATCGCCGTCCTCGGCATATTCCGCCTCCAGCAGGCGCTCGCGGCCGCGGCGATCGTGCCCAACGGCCTGGCGATCCTCCGCGGCGGCTCCGTGGAGCGAAGGGCCGGCGCGTATTTCGGCATCTCGGGAGCGACGACAGGCGTCGGTGCCGCGGCCGGGCCGCTGCTCGGAGGGCTTCTCGCGTCGATCGACTGGCGCTGGATCTTCCTGGTCAACGTGCCGATCGCGGGCCTCGCGCTGGCGCTCGCGTGGCGGTCGCTTCCGGAAAGCGCGCCCGGCCGGCCCGCGGGCCGCCCCGATATCGCGGGAGCGGTCGCGCTCGGAACGCTCCTGGCGGTCGCCGCATGGACGCTGACCGAGGCGGGCCGGTCACCGGACGTATCAACGGCCGTGCTCGCCGCGCTTCTCCTGGCCGGCGGAGCGCTGTTCGTGCGCTACGAGGCGCGCCATCCCGACGCCGCGTTGCCGCCGGCGCTGTTCACAGTCCGCGCCTTCACGGGAGCGAACCTAACGATCGCGCTCGCCAACGTCGCGCTGTACGGCACCCTGGTCGCTGTGCCCGTGATCCTGGCGGGAACGACCGACGCGAGCCTTCGCAGCGGCGTCGCGCTCAGCGCGCTCTCGATCGCGATGATCTTGCTGTCACCGGTGAGCGGCGTGCTCGTGGACCGCGCAGGCGCGCGCTGGCCGACCGCGCTCGGAGGCCTGCTGATCGCCGCCGGGCTCGCCCTACCCGCGGTCATCGGGCGCACCGGCGACTTCGCGTTCCTCGTCATCGCGCTTCCGATCGCCGGAGCGGGCGTCGCGCTCACCTTCCCGGCGACCCGCCTCGCGGCCGTCGACTCCCTCCCCGCCCGCCACGCGGCGCTGGCGTCGGGCGTCACGTCGTCGAGCCGCTACTTCGGCGGCATCATCGGATCGCTCGCGGCCGCCACCGCGCTCGATCGGCCCGGCGGGCCAGCCGTGACGACGCTATTCTTCGCGCTCGCGGCGGCGGGGCTGGCCGCCGCGGCGACGGGGCTGCTGCTGCCCGCGGGCGCGAGGGCCGACGAGGCGTCGCGAGTTCGGGCCGCGACGGCGGTGCCAGGGGCGGATTGACCCGGGCCTTGGCCGAGGGGCCCGGCGGGTCGGGACTCTAGCCGTCGGCTCCGGCGGCCTCCGCCGGCAGGCGCGAATGCAGCCGTCGCACGAGACCGGCGGTCCCGTCGACCTCCACGAGCTGACCATCCACCAGCTCGGACAGCGCCACCCCTGTGCCCACGACGGCGGGGACGCCGAACTCCCGCGCGACGACCGCGGCATGCGACAACGCGCCGCCGACCTCGGTCACCACCGCCGCGGCGATCGCGAAGAGCGGTACCCAGCTCACGTTCGAGGAGCGACAGACGAGCACCTCGCCGCTCCTGAAGCGTCCGAACGCGTCCGGATCTTCGACGATCCGCACCGGCCCCCGGCCGAGGCCCGGGGAGGCGGGGATGCCCTTCAGCCCACGCGGGTCCGACTGCGGCACGCGGAGGTTGAGGTCGAGGATGCGGCTGCCGGCCAACGCGTCACCCTCGGCGAGTGTCCCGCGGATGATGGGGGGCGGGCGCAGGCGGGCCTCGCGGCGGACCTGATCCGCTCTCCGCCGCGCGAGAGGACGAAGGTCGCGGCCAGACACCAGAGCGTCGCGGACCTCGGGGATGTAGAAGAGGAACACCTGCCCCGGATCGCCCAGCTGCGAGTCCCGCGCCAGCCGCTCGCCGAACGCGAGGACCGCGCGACGCACGTTCGCCTGCGCGAACCGATCGATCCAATAGTTGTGCTCTTCGGTGAGCGGGCCAGCGGCCTGGGCGACGGCTAGCGCCTCCTCGAAGCGCGCGAGGTCGTCGGGCCGATCGCGAAGCAGCGTGCGCGTGGCCGCTGCAATGGAATCGGCGCGCCTGAGCAGCTCCTCGAGGCGCCTGGCCGGGTCGCCATCCGCCGATCGCAGGCGACGGGCGAGCTCGTCGAACAGGAGGGGCTGGTCGTCCGCCCACGGTGGACTGCCGAGATCCCCGAACGCCTGCCCAACGTCGCCGTGATCGGCAAGGAACGCCTCGATCGGCGCCGCGGCGGCGCTGCCGGACAGGGCGCGGACGTCTTCGACGGACCGCACGTCCCCTCTCTCGATCGCGGCCGCGAGCCGTTCCTCGCGGCGGAGCTCCTCGACTAGGCGATGCAGCTCCGCCTGCATCCGCTGCAGAGTCATGGCGCGCCCCTGCACGAGCTCGAGAGCCTCGGCGTCCGGTCTGCCGGTGAGCTGCGTGTACGCCCGGGCGAGCTCGTCGACGGCGCTGTACGCGCCGGTGACCACCAGCATGTGCGTCGTCCAGATGTCGTTCACCCGCCGCCATAGCTCGTTCCAGAGGGCGGCCGCGCCGGCACCGGAGATCGCATCGAGCGCGAGCGAACGCATCCACGCGTAGTGCGCGCGGACGCTCGGCAGGTAGTCATCGCGCCAGATGTCGGGGAGGCGACGGCTGAGGTCGCGCACGCGCGCTTCGGCGACCGCGCGCGCCTGCGGGAGTTGGTCCGCTTCGACCAGGTGGCGGCCGCCGAAATAGATCCATCCGTTCTGCGCCTGGTAAAGCACGAGCGTCGGCTGTCCGAGGATCCGCGCCCGGCCACGCACCCCGGCACCCGGCCCCTCGACGACGTAGTCCACGGAGAGCGGAGGCGCGTGCTCGCCGTGGTGCGCTTCATCCCTGTGCCAGGTGAGCTCCGCATCCGCGGGATCGCTCCACCTCACCGGGAACTCCGCTTCGCCCACGAGGGCGGTGATCGGACGCGATTGCAGGAGGACCAGCCGGCCCGCGACGAACGCGCACTCGACGTCCACCGGCCCGCCCGTCTCCTTTTCGAGATCGAGCGCGAGCCGGGCCACGCCCCGCACAGCTTCTTCGTCGAGGGCCGCGCGCGTTCGTCGTTCCTCGGGAACAGGGATCTCGACGACCGTGCCGTCGCGTCTCTGCGCCATTACGCGCTTGTCCGAGACTTCCGTTGACAGCAGGGCGAGGTCCGCCTTGCGCAGGGTGAAGATGTCGGGCGTGACGGCTCCCGAGGCGATCGTCTCGCCCAACCCCCAGCTCGCGTTCACCACCACTCGGTCCCGGTCGCCGGACACCGGATCGGAGGTGAAGGCGATCGCCGCGACGTCCGCCTCGACGAATTCCTGCACGAGCACCGCGATCCGCGGGGGGCCGTCGATGCCCTTCTCGCGCCGGTAGGCGAGCGCGCGCTCGTCGGAGACGGAGCGCCAGCAGCGCAGCACCGCATCGGCGATGGCGTCGACCCCGTGCACCCCGAGGACCGTGTCGTGCTGACCCGCGAATGAGGCGTCGCTCCCGTCCTCGCCGATGGCCGAGGATCGGACCGCGACGGCGACCGGGGCCCGCCCGACGCGCGCCTCCAGCCGCTCGAGGCCGTCCGCCACGAGAGCGCGCAGCTCCGAGCGCGCGCGTTCGTCGCCCGCCACCGCACCAGAGAGACGATCGAACACGGCAGCCTCGAGACAGAAGCCGGGCGGAACGTCGTACCGCAACGCCAGCCGGCTCAGGGTGGCGGCCTTGGATCCGACCGAATCAGCGTCCGACGTCTCGGCCTCACCCAGGAACGCGGCCATGGAAACGGCAGTGTACGCAGCGCGCGGCGGTCGACGCGCAGCGGCAACGAATGACAACACACGACGCGACACCTCTCGCACAGTCATGCACGATCGATAACGCTCGCCGAGGTGAAACATGGGCGTTGCCGGAGACCTGGGCTGCCGGCGGCCGTCGCCGGCTTCGGCATGGGCGTAGCCGCGGATCGCGTCACGGACGCGGGACGCTCGCGTCATCATGTGGCGGACGGTGGGATCGATCAGCGGAACTTCAGGCGAGCCGCAGGGACCCGAGACGACCGGGCCGAGGATCTCGCTCGCTGATGCGCGGCGGGTGCTCGACGGATCGCCCTTCGTGCGGTGGTGGGGATTCACTCTCGAAGGCATCGGCGACGGCGAGGCGACGATGCTCCTTGCCTTCCGCGCCGAGATGCTCCGGCCCGGCGGGTTCCTGCAGGGTGGCGCGTCGATGGCGCTCGCGGATGCTGCGTTCTGGCTCGCGCTCATGACCGTCGTCGGCGAGGAGCCGATGGCCCTGACGCTCGAGATGAAGACGAACTTCCTGCGCGGTGCGCGAGGGGACCTCCGGTGCCACGCGCGCGTGCTGAAGGCGGGCCGCCGCATCGTGTACGGAGAGGCGAGCACCACGGAGCGCGACGTCCTCGTCGCGCATCACACCCTCACCTACATGCGCAGACCGGGGTAGCTTCCGTCACGGCCCTTTTTTGGGGAGCGGCGTCGGACTCGACGCGGGATCGATCGTGACCGTCGGGATGGGCGTCGCGCTGGGCGGTGGGGGCGTTGGGCTCGGCACCGGCGACCGGCCAGGGACCGCGGTGGGGCTGGGAGTCGGCGTCGGTGTCGCGCTCGGCGGCGCCGAGGATCCGACAGCCGGCACCGTCGACGGGCTCGGCGAAGGCGACTTGGAGGCCAGCGGAGACGACGACGCGGCGATGGCTGGAGCCGGCTCGGCCGCGCGGGTCGGCTCGGCCGCGCGGGTCGGCTCGGCCGCGCGGGTCGGCTCGGCCGCGCGGGTCGGCTCGGCCATCTGCTGAGGCCCGGTGGAGCGCGCCGGACGCCCGGCTGGGTCGTTCGCGCGGCCGCGATCATCCGGCTCGGCCGATGCGTTCGGTCCGGAGGCAGGTCGCGACCCCTTGCCCGCAGCCTCAGCGGCGTCCGACGCCACTGTGACGGCCGCGGCGTGCGCGACGCTTTCCGCGCGCCGCGCGCGGCGGGAGACCTCGGGGGCCAATGTCTGGGTGCCCTCCGCGAGCTGATTGGCCGCCGTCGTGGCGCTTTCCGCGAGACGAAGGGCGATCGACGCGCCCGCCTGTGGCGAGCCCGACCCTGTCACCGTGGCGAGAACACCCGCGGCGCTCCGCGTCGCGGGGTCGGCCTCGAGCGCCGTGACCGTTTGCCGGACCTC
>JBBPYG010000036.1:0-3856 GCA_038200085.1 Candidatus Limnocylindria bacterium
AAGGCAACCTCGCGCTGATCAAGGTCATCGAGAGGCTGTCGGGGATCGAAGCGCGGGCGTGACCGCGCCCACTGGGCGCGGATCCGCGGCATGGAAGGTCGTCGCGGCAGAGCCCGGCTCTACGCCCGGTCATCGAACACAGACAAGGCAGCGGCGTCTTTAGAGCCCGGGGGTCCGAAGGGACGAAGCCCCTCGCAGCCGGGGCGAATCCCCTCCTGGCGGGGTGGCAACATGAAGCCATGAAGCGACCAGTCCGTGCGGCACTGCGACTCTTGGGAGCGGCGGCCTCGGTCGCCGCGGTCACGATCGTCATCGCGCAGATTCTCGGATCGCGGCCCTCCGTCAGCGCCGCGATGCTCTACCTGGTCGCGGTGCTGGCCAGCGCGCTGTTCCTCGGGCGCGGAGCCGCTGTGGTCACGGCCGTCGGCGCGTTCCTCTGCTTCAACTGGTTCTTCGTCGAACCGCTCCACCACCTCGCCGTCGCCGACCCGAGCGACCTCCTCGCGCTCTTCGTCTTCCTCCTGGTCGCAGCCGTCACCGGAGAGCTCGTCGCGGGCCAGCGGGCGCGTGCGGAGCAGGCGCGGCTGGAGGAACGCGACTCGACGCTCCTCTATGAGATCGCCCGCGACCTCGGCGCTGACGACATCCGGCCCGCGCTGCGGAAGTGCGCCGAGCGCGTCCGCGATCACCTCGGCTTCGCCGCGCTGACCATCGATGCCGGGGCGACCGGCGCGGCGGCGATCGGGGCCGGCGATCCCGCGGCCCGCGACATCCTGGCCGCCGCGGGCACGCGTCGCCAGCTGCTCGGGCCGCCCGACGCGGCCGGCCGGCCGCGATGGATCCGCATCGCGCCTCAGACGCATCGCGGCGGCCTGCAGGATCTTTCCGTCAGCACGATCCCGCTGACATCCGGCGGCCGGCGGGTCGGCGCCATCAACGTCGCGTCTTCCCCGGACCGGGCCTTCACGGCTTCGGACCTGCGGCTGCTGAATTCGGCGGCGGCCCAGATCGCGACCGCGGTGGACAGGGACGAGCTACGCCGGCGCGCCGTCGAGGCCGAGGTCCTCCGTCGTGGGGACGACGTGAAGAACTCGCTGCTTGGCGCCGTATCGCACGACCTGCGGACGCCGCTCGCGTCGATCCTCGCGTCCGCGAGCAGCCTGCGCGAGCGCGACGTGGAATGGACGGAAGGCGAGCGCGAGGGATTCCTCACCGACATCGAGGCGGAGGCCAGGCGGCTGGACCGGCTCGTCGGACATTTGCTCGACGTCTCGCGCGTCCAGGGCGGAAGTCTGCGTCCAGCACGCGCGTGGCACGACGCGGGAGCGCTCGTCGAGGACGTCGTGGCGCGCATCCGTGCGACCGCCGGAGGCCGCGACATCGCGACGCGGATACCGGACGATCTGGCGCCGGGTTTCCTTGACTACGTCGAGATCGACCAGGTGTTGACGAACCTGATCGAGAACGCGGTCAAGCACGCGCCCGCGGGTACGGGGGTCGAGGTCGGCGTCGAGCCGGTGCGCGGCGCGCTGCGGTTCTGCGTCGAGGACCGCGGACCCGGTCTGCCGCCGGACCAGGCGGCGCGCGCCTTCGAGCCATTCACCCAGATCGCGTCCGCCGGCCGGGAGGGCGGCGTGGGCCTCGGCCTCGCGATCGCCAAACGGCTGGTCGAGGCGCACGGCGGGAGGATCTGGTACGAGCCGCGCCCGGGAGGCGGCAGCCGGTTCCTGTTCACCCTGCCGCGGCCAGCGCGGAGCGAGCCGCCGGTGAACGCGCGGGTGTGAGACCGCTCGGCGCGCGGGTGCTCGTCGTGGACGACGAGCCGGCGATCCTCCGCACCCTGCGCACGAGCCTCCGTGCGCACGGGTTCGACGTCGACACCGCCGAAACGGCGGCGGAGGCGCTCGAAAGGTACGACCGCGTGCGGCCCGACGTGGTCCTGCTCGACCTGAACCTGCCCGGTAAGGATGGATTCGCGGTCATCCGCAGCATCCGCGGGCGCGGCCCGACGCCGATCATCGTTCTATCCGCTCGGAGCGGCGAGCACGACAAGGTCACCGCCCTCGACCTCGGCGCGGACGACTACGTGAGCAAACCCTTCGCGAGCGGCGAGCTTCTCGCGCGCCTTCGCGCCGCGCTCCGCCGCCTAGCTGGACCCGAGGGAGACGACGGGGTATTCAGCGCCGGAGCGCTGCGCGTCGATCTGCAGCGGCGCGAGGTCACGGTCTCGGGCGAGACGGTCCGCCTGACGCCGACCGAGTACGACCTCCTGAAGGCGCTCGTGCGCCACCCCGACCGCGTCCTGACCGATCGCATGCTGCTGCGCGAGGTGTGGGGCGACGAGTTCACCTCGGAATCGCACTACCTGCACGTGTACGTGGCGCGCCTGCGGAAGAAGATCGAGCACGGAGCAGGTCCCCGCATGCTCGTCACCGAGCCGGGCGTCGGATACCGCCTCGTCGTGGCGGACGGAGGCGGATCCGAGCGTCATTGAGGTCGCGTTGACGGGCGCGCACGTTTTGTTGAGGGTCCGTTGAGGGCCCGGCGCGACACTCGAAAGCGTGGCCACCACACCTTCGTCAACGTCCAGAGCGCGCGCGCCCGGGGGTGCGGAGCTCGACGCCCTGACCCGCGGGGCGGACCTCGTTGCGCGGCACGGTCGCGACGTGGGCGCCGTCAGCGTGCGGCTCCCTGGACTGGACGACGGGGAAGCCGAGTGGCTCGAGCACGCGTGCGAACTCGCGGCCCGCGAACGCGGCATCGAGGTCGAGATCTGGTTCGGAGAAAAGCGCACGATCGTGCGCTTCGCCCGGGGGCGAGGAGCGTGAACGAGCCGAGCGAGGAGGGTCCGCCCTCGCTGGAGCGCCGGCACCAGCGCGCCGGCATCAAGCCCGGCGACCGCTACGTGCGCATCGTCCGTCCAGCCGCGCGTGAGTTCCGTCGTGTGGGGGGCCACTACGTCGCCACGGAGGAGGCGGTCCGGGCGCACGGGAACGTCGGTCGATCGTTCGATCGGCTGCGGCGAGTGCTCTTCGGAAAGCGCCTCGAGTCGGAGGCGGATCTCACCGAGCGTCTCGGCGTACCCACCGGTCTCGCGATCCTGGGCTCCGACAACATCTCGTCTTCCGCGTACGCGACCGAAGAGGCCATGCGTGTGCTCGCCCTCGCGGGCGCCGGCGCCCTCGCGCTGACGATGCCGATCGCGATCGCCGTCGTCGCGATCCTCGCGATCGTCGTCATGTCGCAGCTCCAGGTGATCCGCGCGTATCCGAACGGCGGCGGCAGCTACGTCGTCACGCGCGACAATGTCGGCGCGGTGCCGGGACTGTTCGCGGCTTCCGCCCTCCTCATCGATTACGTCCTTACCGTCTCGGTGTCGGCTGCGGCGGGCGTCGCGGCGATCGCGAGCTTCGCGCCTGAGCTGCTGCCCCACCGCGTGCCGATCGGGCTCGCGTTCATCGCGCTCCTGATGATCGGCAACCTCCGCGGCATCCGGGAGGCCGGCCTCGTGTTCGCGGCACCGACGTACTTCTACATCGGCAGCATCGCGGCGCTGATCGTGGTGGGCACGGCCCGCGTGCTGACGGGCGACATACCCGCCGCGTCGATCCCGCCGCACCCATTCGGCGACGTGCCGGCGCAGGCGCTGGGGGTGCTGCTCGTGCTGCGCGCGTTCGCCTCGGGTTCCGTGGGCCTCACCGGGAGCGAGGCGATTTCCAACGGCGTGCCCAGCATGAAGCGTCCAGAGCAGCGCAACGCCGCCACGACGCTCCTCGTGATGGCCGCGCTCTTTGGAACGATCTTCCTCGCGCTGACGTTCCTCGCGCAGACCATTGGCGTTCGGCCGGACGAGCTG
>JBBPYG010000037.1:0-8626 GCA_038200085.1 Candidatus Limnocylindria bacterium
GCGCGCCAGGTAAACCTCGGCCATGCCGCCGCCCCCGACGCGCTCGCCGAGCTCGTATCGATCGGAAAGCGTGCGCCTCGCCACGCTGTCCGCGGATTGCAGAAATCGAGCCTTGACGCGAGAACAGACGTTCCATATCGTGCGCTGATCGTGCGAACGGCTGTTCGATTTCCCGCCCGTACCAGCCTCGAGCAGATCCTCGACGGGCTGGAGCGCAGCCCCGATTTCGCGCCGCTGGTGACGCATTGGGAACGCCTACCGGCGCGCCCGCCGAAGTACGCCCCGTTCCCCGGCTGGCTCGATGAGCGGATCGCGCGCAGCCTGCGGGCGCGCGGGATCGACGCGCTCTACTCGCACCAGGCCGCGGCGCTCGAGTCCACGCACGAAGGCAGACATACGGTCGTGGTGACGCCGACCGCCTCGGGCAAGACGCTCTGCTACGACCTGCCCGTCCTCGACGCCATCGCCAAGGATCCCGCGGCGCGGGCGCTGTACCTCTTCCCCACCAAGGCCCTGGCGCAGGATCAGCTCGCGGAGCTCGAGCGCCTCGGACGCGACATGGACATCGAGCTCGCGACGTACACGTACGACGGCGACACGCCGCCCGCGGCCCGGTCCGCCGTCCGGTCCGCCGGGCACGTCGTCATCACGAATCCCGACATGCTCCACACCGGCATCCTTCCCCACCACACCAAGTGGGTGAAGCTGTTCGAGAACCTCCGCTACGTGGTGCTCGACGAGCTGCACACCTACCGCGGCGTCTTCGGCAGCAACGTCGCGAACGTGCTGCGCCGGCTGCGCCGCATCTGCGCCTTCTACGGCTCCCACCCCGTGTTCATATGCACCTCCGCGACGATCGCGAACCCCGAAGAGCTGGCGCGGCGCCACGTCGAGGACGCCGTGACGGTGATCGACGAGTCGGGGGCACCGCGTGGCGAGAAGGTGCTCATCTTCATCGACCCGCCGGTGGTGAACGCGAACCTCGGCATCCGCCGCAGCGCGCTGCTGGTCGGGCGCGACATCGCGGCGATGCTCCTCGCATCGGGGGTGCAGACGATCGCGTTCGCGCGCTCGCGGGTCCAGACCGAGCTGCTGCTGACGTATCTGCGCGCACGGTTCCCGGTGCCGCAGTGGCCCGCGGGGCTGATCCGCGGCTACCGCGGCGGATACCTGCCGAGCGAACGCCGCGCGATCGAGCGGGGCCTGCGCGACGGCAGCGTGCGCGGCGTCGTGTCGACGAACGCGCTCGAGCTCGGGATCGACATCGGGGCGCTCCAGGCGGCGGTGCTCGTCGGCTATCCGGGAACGGTCGCATCGACGTGGCAGCAGATGGGCCGCGCGGGTCGGCGGGAAGAGCTGTCGGCCGCGTTCCTCGTCGCCACGAGCTCGCCCACGGACCAGTACGTCGTGCAGCACCCGCAGTACGTGTTGGAGAGGCCGCCCGAGGCTGGGCTCGTGAATCCGGACAACCTCCACGTGCTGGTGGGACACCTCAAATGCGGCGCGTTCGAGCTGCCGTTCGATCGCGGCGAGCGCTTCGGCACCGAGGACACGCCGGGGGTCCTCTCGTACCTCGACGAGCAGGGCATCCTGCACGAGGCCGACGGCCGCTACCACTGGGCGGCGCAGGCGTTCCCGGCCGAAGCGATGTCGCTGCGCACCGCGAGCAACGACAACGTCGTGATCATCGACGCGGACGCGGGCGCGCGGGTGATCGGCGAGGTCGATCGCTTCGCGGCGCCCGTGCTCGTGCACGAGCAGGCGATCTATCTCCACGAGTCACGGCAGTTCCAGGTTGAGCGCCTCGATTGGGAGAACGGCAAGGCGTACGTGCGCGAGGTGAAGGTCGACTACTACACCGATGCCGGTTTGGCGGTCCGCATCCGCGTGCTCGACGAGTTCGCGCGCGAGCGTTCCGGTTCGCGCTTCGAAAGGGCGCACGGCGAGGTACTCGTTTCGGCGCTCGCGACCGTCTACAAGAAGCTGACGATGTACACGCACGAGAACGTCGGGTGGGGAAAGATCCACCTCCCCGAGCAGGAGCTCCAGACCACCTCCTTCTGGCTCGCGCTCGACGAACGCGCGCATCGCGGCTGGCCGAAGGAGCGCGTGGAGGTGGCGCTCGCGGGCCTCGGGAACCTGCTGCACGGGCTCGCGCCCCTGTTCCTCATGTGCGATCCCCACGACCTCGGCCTCGCGGTCGAGGTCCGCTCACCGCACACCGAACGGCCCACGGTCTACCTCTTCGACATGACCCCGGGCGGTGTCGGCTTCTCGGAGCGCCTGTTCCGCGCGACGGACGCGCTGCTCGAGCGAGCTCGCGAGCACATCGCCTCGTGCGGGTGCGACGACGGCTGCCCTTCGTGCGTGGGCCCCGCGTACGCGCTCGGCCGCGAGGTCAAGCCCGCCGTGGCGGAGCTCCTGCGGTGAGCCCGACGCTCGGACTACGCGAACGCCTCGCGCGCGTCGGCGGCGCGCAATGGACTGGCGGAGGCCAGGCGTCCGAGCCTCCGGTGCTTCGCCGGACCGCGCCGAGCGCCAAGGCGCCATTCGAGGTCAGCGAAGCGCGCTATGCGCTCGACGACCTCGACCTGGCGGTCGTCGGGCGGCTGGAGCCCGATGGATCCCTGCTCGCCCATCTGGGCCTGCGGGGCGATCCCCCGCGCCGGTGGGAGGACGTCCTCTTCCTCGACACCGAGACCACCGGCCTCTCCGGCGGCACGGGGACGTACGTGTTCCTCCTCGGACTAGCGTGGATCGAGGACGGCGAGCTGGTGCTGCGCCAGCATGTGCTGCACGACCTCGGCGCCGAGAGAGCGTTCGTCGGAACGCTGCACGCCGAGCTCGAGCGCTTCCGCGCGTGCGCGTCGTACAACGGCAAGTGCTTCGACCTTCCGCTGCTTCGCACGCGGGTCACGCTCGCTCTCCGGGCGCAGCTGACCGTGGACGAAGCGCACCTCGATCTGCTCCATCCCGCCCGGCGCCTGTGGCGGGACCGTTTCGGGTCGACCTCCCTCCGGCAACTGGAGGAGTCGGTCCTCGACGATGGCCGCGCCACAGACGACATCCCGGGCTCGCTCATCCCCGAGCGGTACTTTCACTACCTCGCAACAGGCGATCCCGCGCTTATCGCTCCGGTCCTGCGGCACAACGCGCGCGATGTCGTGTCGCTCGTGCGGATCACCGACCGGGTCGCGCGCGCCGTCCTCGACGCGCGGGCCGGAAGGACTCCCGACCATCCGCCCGCGGCGTTGGCGCTCGCGCGCATCTTCGAGCGCACCGGCGACCTTGACACCGCGTTCCTGTGCTACGAGAGCGCGTACGTCGACGGTGGTTCGGAGCTCCGGCTCCGCTGCGCGCTGCCGTTCGCGCGCGCCCTGGAGCGCCGCGGGCAGGCCGAACGGGCGGTCGGCCTGCTCGAGACGCTCCTGGACCTCGGTCTCGGCTCACCTCGCTGGCGTGCGCAGGCCGAGTCCAGGACGCGCCGGCTCACGCGTGCCCTGTCTCGAAATGCGGGTGCGCGACGGGCTTCGATTCGGGCGAGCCCCGCTGCCGCAGGAACACGCTGAGTACGACGAGGGCGAAGACCGACATGTACTCCGACTGCCAGTTCTGAAGTGACTGGAACCAGAGCTGCGACGTGCCGAGGTACTCGACGGCGCTGACCGGCGGGCTGCCGTGCTGCATCTGCTCCTTGGAGTATTCCGCCGCGCCCGCGATGACGTGCCCGGTGAAGGAGAGCAGGAACAGCAGAAGCAGCGCGAGCGTGACCGAGTTCTCGTACAGCTTGAGGATCAGTCCTCCGCGATGGACGGGCCAGGGGGAGTCCGGCTTCGCCTCCGTTCGCGGATCGGCGTCTACGTCCTCTTTCCCGTCGAGCTTCTTCGACTCGGGGGAACCCTTCTGCCGCAGGAAGGTCGTGAGCCACACGAAGGAACCCATCTGCAGGAACTCGCTCTCGAAGTTCTCGAAGGTCGCTTCCCAGAAGTGGCCGGAGCCGAGGTACTCCACGAAACTCTCCCGCTCCCCCTGGCCGTGGTCCTGACGGTCCTCCTCGCTGACGTTGTATCCCGTGACCGCCTGCCCCGCGAGGATGACCAGGAAAACCAGACCCGTGACGATGGACAAGCTGTACTCCCGCCAGATGCGTCTCATGTCATCTCCTTGCGCGAGTCGCTCGGCCGCGGCCGCGCGCGGCGTGTCGCCTGCGCTCGCTGCGGTCCGGGAGGCGCACGCAAGAGCAGGGCCAGATCGGAGGCACACTCTTGCCCGAGGTGCCGCGCGATGAGCGGAACGTGATCCCCGGAGACGACGGCCCGGACGAACAGACTCCGACCGACCGTATCGAAGCCTGCCTGGCCCGCCACGGAGACCTCGAGCCCCGCATCCGCGCCTTCGCGTGGCTGGATCCGGGCCGCGCCCGCGCGATCGCGCGCGCCCGGGACGTCGAACCGTGGAAGGGCCCGCTGCACGGCGTTCCAATCGGAGTGAAGGACATCTTCGACACCGCCGGCATCCCGACGGAGTACGGCTCGCGCCTCTTCGCAGGGCGCGTTCCCGAGGCCAGCGCCGATGCGGTGAAGGCGCTCGAAGACGCGGGCGCGGTCGTCGTCGGCAAGACAGTCACGGCCGAGCTCGCGTTCCTCACGCCCGGGGCGACACGCAACCCGTGGGACCTGGAGCGGACCCCGGGTGGCTCGTCGATGGGGTCCGCCGCCGCCGTGGCCGCTGGCGTGGTCCCGCTCGCCCTGGGCACGCAGACGAACGGGTCGATCATCCGCCCGGCGGCGTTCTGCGGCGTGGTGGGCTTCAAGCCGACTGGCGGTCGGCTGTCCAAGGCCGGCGTGCTCGAATTCAGCCGCACGCTCGACCAGGTCGGGTGCTTCGCGCGCAGCGTGCGCGAGGTCGCGACGCTCTGCGCGGTCCTTTCGCGCCAGCCTCTTGACGATCGGTGGCCGTCCGCCGCCGTGCCGCGGCTGGCGGCGCTGCGCACCGCCGAATGGGAACAGGCGAGCGACGCGATGCGGCGGCGTTTCGAGGCGGACGTTGACGCGCTGGGGCTCGCCGGCGGGCCCATCGAATGGCCTGCGCCGCCACCAGAGCTCGACGCCGCGGCGGCGACGCTTCGGACGATCATGGCCTTCGAGGCTGCGCGCTCGCTCGGCGCAGCGGTCATCGCCCATCCCGATGCCGTGAGCGCGGGGCTGCGCGAGTTCCTGGCGGAGGGATTGGCCACGGCTCATGACGACTACGAGTCGGCGCTCGAGCTGCGCGGGCGCCTCATCGACGCGTTCGCGCGCTGGGCCGCTCCATACGACGCCATCCTCACGCCGCCGACCACCGGAGAGGCGCCGGGACTCGAGACGACCGGCGACCCGCGGTTTTGCTCGGCGTGGTCGCTCATCGGCGCGCCGGCGATCACGATCCCGACCGGGCTGGGCCCGGCCGGACTGCCGCTCGGCCTGCAGCTCGTCGCCGCGCCAGGCAGCGATCGCGCGCTGCTCAGCGCGGCGTCGTGGGCGCAGGCGCTGCGCCCCTTCCCCGCGCGGCCTTCTCTGTAGATCGGGGTCGCGTGCGTCGACGATGAGCGGTCGGGGTCTGATCGCCTGCCGCCGTCCGCTGCGCTGCGCACTTTCACGGCGCAGCCCATATCACGCCCCACCGGCGGTAGCCGAGCAGCATCGCGGTACCGATCGCGAACTGCACGACGCCGATCAGCCCCTGAAGGACGATGTACCAGCGTGGATCGTCCGAAACGACGAGGCCCATGAGCTGCAGGACCGTCGCCACGACGCGCAGCGGGCCGGCGAGGAACGCAACGAGCAGCAGCCAGAAGGTCCAGCGCCAGCGGCGGACGACTCCCACCGCCCCTGCGACGAGGAAGAGCGACAGCGCCGCCAGGAATGCGCCTTCGACCAACGAGCGATCGGCCCCCGTCAGCCGAAGCGTGCGGTCATAGACCTCCGGAGCCACCACGAATATCGCGAGGACCGCCACCCAGGCCGTGGAGAAGAACGAGAGCATGATCCACCGCAGCGGACCGGTGCGCGGCCCCTCGCCAGCGGCGGTCAGGAGGCGCACGGCAGCCTTTGCAGCTGATCGACGATCGCATGCTGCTCCCGCACGAGGAGGTTGTAGGCGTCGATCGCACGGTTCGTCGTCAGCGAGCCGGGTACCACTGCGTCGAGGCGCGCCTCCACGTCGGCGAGCTGCGCCTTGAGCTCGAGCGACCGCACGACGCACGGATCCGGGATGGGCGGCGGGATCGCCGTGAAGCCCATGGACGCCAGCTCCCGGTCGCTGAAGCGGACCGGACACGTCTCGACTCCCGACGGCAGCTTCGCGCAAACGACGGGGTGGTTCATGAGCCCGTACCTGTCGACGCCGAGAAGCCCGGGCCTCTCCTCGGCCGTCGCCCAGTGGCCGGCGATCGTTCCCGGCCCGTGGCAGCACCAGATGTGCCCGATCTCGTGTAGCGCGACCGATACGGAGCTCGCCGGCGCGACAACACCCGAATCGTCCTCGGCGTAAATGATCACGTCCTGGCTCGAGTCTGCGTCGGTGCGATTCGCCGATGTACCGCGCTGCGCCGCCACGACGATGCGTATATCGGCCGACTCTTCCACCAGGCTGAGCTTCCCGAGGCCACGCGTGGCGGTGTCCCACGCGGCCGCGAGGTCGCTCCGCAGACGAGCGATGACGGCGTCGCGGACCGGAACGAGGGCCGCGTCGTCAACGACCCCATCCGCCACGCCCCGGTCGGCCACGACGTGGACCGTGACGCCCGTCGCCACGATCGCTCGTGACGGGACGGTGAACGGCACCGACGCGGTCACGATGCCGGAGGGCGTGCCGCAGCTGACGTCGTAGCGCGCGTCGCCAGCCGGCACGCGCGGCGCCGGGTAGCGCACATCGGCGCGCCCGGACCGGCCGACCGTCACCGCGACCGACTGAGCAGGGCGCTCGCCGCGCGTGCCGGGGATGACGCGGATGGCCACCTCGCACGAAGCTTCCGGAGGGGCGTCGAGCGTCAACGACCCGTATGCGGCGTCCGGGACCCGGACCTGGTCGGCCGTCGCGCGCGGCGTGGCGGTCGTCGTGAACCCGCCGCTCGTGGAGTCGGCGGGCGCCGGCGCCCCTGGCGCCGCCACCGGTCCGCACGATGCGGCGGCGACCGCGCCGAACGCGAGCACCAATGCGACCAGCGCGACGCGACGTGTGAGGCTGGGCACGGGGCTGCGGTGCGTCAAGGCACCTGCGGCCGCTCCGGCCAACGGAGTGTCAGGAAACGCGCTCTTCCGGGTGGCCGATCCGGCCTCGACGGGATCTCGAGCTGCCGGAGCGGGGCGCTCAGCGCCGACGGCGGTGGATCCTGCCGCCGATGCGCAACCACTCGACGACGCCGTCCTCGTCCCGCAAGAATTCCCCCTGCGCGTTGCGCGTCGGGCCGTCGAGCACGAGGATCCGATCGCTCCCGCACAAGGCGACCTGCGCCGGAGGCGGGGTAGGGGGCCTGCGCTCGAACCGTTCGGCCAGGGCGACCTTGGGGTTCGCCTGCATGACGAGCCGCCCCCCAGCGAGCGTCAGCTCGTACGTGTTGCCGGGACTCTCGTAGGTGCCCGCGTATGCGGAGAGGTCTTCGGCGGACCGTTCCAGGGTGACCGGCCGCGGCTCGTCGATGCCGAGCTTCGTGCGGTACGCCCAGCGTGACACGGCCTCGTGGACGAAGTTGCCCCGCCCTGAGTTCGTGAGCACGACGAGCGCGAAGCCGCGGTCGGGGGCGAGCGCGAAGAGCGCGAGCTGCCCGATGGTGCCGCCGCCGTGGCCGACGAACGCGACGCCGCCCGTCTCCGACAACCGCCATCCGAGGCCGCTACGCGCGTCCAGGTCACGGCCGGCGTGCGGCGCGCGCATCTCGCGCATCGCGTCACGCGATAGCAGCCGCGTGCCGTCGGGTCCGGTGCCGTCGCCGAGGTGGAAGCGGGCGTACGCGAGCATGTCGCGGACGCTCGCGACGATGCCGCCCACCGAGTGCGCGCTGCGCGGGATGTACCACGGCCTCGCGACCCGCGGTCCCTCCTCGTAGACGAAGTGACCGGCGGCGACGCGGTGCGTGATCGCGTCGCGCGCGAAGAAGAAGGAGTGCGTCATGCCGAGGGGTCGAAGGACGAGGTCGGTCAGCGCGTCCTCCGCGGTCTGGCCGGTGGCTACCTCGAGGACGCGGCCGGCAAGCGCGAAGCCCGAGTTGCTGTACGACCACACGCTGCCGAGCGGCGTCAGCTGCTCGATATCGGCCAGCCGAGCGACGTACTTCGCGAGCGCGTCGTCGCCCATCCCCGTGTCCGCGAAGAGATCGCCGAACCACCCTCCCATGTGCGTCAACAGGTGGCGCAGCGTGACGTTCGCGACAGCGTGCTCGTCCCGGAGGCGGAGGTCGGGCACATAAGTGCGCACGGGAATGTCGAGCGATACCTGTCCCTCGTCAACCAGGCGCATGAGCGCGGTCGCCGTGACGGTCTTGGTGATCGAGCCGATCTGGAAGAGGGTGTCGGGGTCCACCGGGAGCGGGTGGTCGACGTTGGTGACCCCGAATCCGGCCACGGTCTCTTCGCCGTCCGCGATCAAC
>JBBPYG010000038.1:0-19824 GCA_038200085.1 Candidatus Limnocylindria bacterium
ACGAAGATGACGGCGCCGACGTAGGCGGCACCGAACAGCGCCCATGCGAGGGTGTGCCACAGCGCGCTCGCCCATCGAGCGGTGGACACCGGCCCGTACCACCGCTCCCACGCATCGCGGCGCCCGTCGGCCAAGCGTCGGCCGATGCCGGTCACGCGCACCTCCTTGCCAGGCGGCGCCGTCGTCGCGAGCGCGAACAGGTGCTTCGCCATGCGCTCGTGGCGCGCACCGCGCTCCTGGACCTGGCGCTCGACCCCCGGCCGCCACGTCGACGTCACGACGGTCGGAGCCGCGAACACCGCCAGGAGCGCCAACGCCGGATGGATCGACATGAGCAGGGCGACGGTGATGCCGAGGCGCAGGATCCAGCCGCACGTGGCGAACAGCGACATGTACATGTGGTCCAGCACGAAGACCTGGTCACGCAGGACCGATAGCCGGTCGAGGTACTCGGGTCGCTCCTGGTGGGCGATGGTGGACACCGATGCCTGGAGCATCGCGACGTGCGACTCGAGCGCGATGGTCACCTTGTCGCGGAACCGGCGCTGGACGCGCGTGCTCACGATGCGAAGGAACCACGTGGCGCTCGCGGACAGGCCGAGTCCGACGGCCGACGCGGCGACCAGCGTCGCGTCCCCGCGCAGCACGCCGTCGCCCAGGAACTTGAGCAACAACGCGAGGAGCGCGTCGGGCACCGCGGCCAGCAGAGCCATGACGAACGCGGCGACGAGCAGGCCCGGCTCGTGCTGATAGCCGAGCCGGCACAACCGCCACATCGACGAGAGCGCGGGCGGCAGATCGTCAGGCGAGGACTTCATACGCCTCACCCTCTTCGTCCTCGGCCGCGCCGAAGCGCTGCGCCTGCAGGTCGAACATCGTGCGATACCGGCCGCCCAGCGCCATCAGCTCGTCGTGGGTACCGAGCTCGATCGCGCGGCCCTGCTCGATCACGCAGATGCGGTCGGCGTGGCGAACGGTGGAAAAGCGGTGCGAGACGAGGATGGTCGTCACGTTCTTCGTCGCCTCGAGGATGCGATCGAAGATCTCGGCTTCGCCTCGCACGTCGAGCTGCGCGGTCGGCTCGTCCAGCAGGACGAGACCCGCGCCAAGCCGCACCGCGCACAGCGCACGCGCCAGAGCCACGCGCTGCCATTGGCCCCCGGACAGGTCCGTACCCCTGTCGTATGCCTTGGACAGCGGCGTGTCGAGATCGGCGAGACCGGCGGCGCCTGCATCGGCGAGCGCCGCGAGGATGGCGTCGTCCGGCGCTCCGATCGGAGCGACATTGTCCCGCAGCGGCAGGTCGAAGCGGATGAAATCCTGGAACACCGCGGCCACCCGCGCGCGCCACGCGGCGATCTCGATGTCCCGCAGGTCCACGCCATCGACCTCGATCGCTCCCTGCTGCGGGTCGTACAGGCGGCAGAGGAGCTTGGCGAGCGTCGTCTTTCCGGCCCCGTTCCTGCCGACGATGGCGAGCGAGGTGCCGGCGGGGATCTCGAGATCGAGTCCGTCGAGCACCGGACCGGCGACGTGGGGATACGCGAACGTCACACCGTTGAAGCGGATCCCCGTCGCGGGCATGCCGTCGGCCTCTCGCGTGCCGGCGCGGAGCGCTCCGGCCGGCGCCATGGCGGCCTCGAGGCGCAGCACGGCCGCGACGGGCGCGGCGGCCCCATCGAGCGCCCAGTTGAGACCGCCGAAGGCGATGAGGCTCGCGCCAACAGCGACCTGCGCGAACACAACGAGCCGGTCAAGGCCTAGCGCGCCGCTGCTCGCGGCACTCGCCAGGGACAGAAAGACGATCGCGTTCGCGCCGCCGACGATGAGGAGGCACCAGATCACCGGACGCTCGCGCAGTCGCGTGGCCCGGTACTGCAGCTCGAAGAGCCTTCGGCGCCGGTCGATGAACCGATCGATCGTCCAGCCCACGAGACCGAAGAGCCGCAGCTCCTTCGCCGCGGGCGGATCGACCGCGAGCCGATACGCGTAGTCGGCGTGGCGCTGGGCCTCGCGCACCTCCTCGGTGTTGCGATCGCGCCACACCGAGCTCTCGCGCAGAAGCCAGTGGGTCGACGCCCACGCGCCGCCCAGCAGCAGGCCGGCCCACCAGCTGTACCCGAAGAGGACTATGGCGGCGGCAAGGCCGCCGAAGAGGTCGACGAGCCCGCTCGCGATGAACTCCATGTTGAGGAACATCGGCGGGCCGGTCATGCCGAGGTCGAACTCGCGCGCGACGGTGAGGTCGCTGATGAGCGTCGGATCCTCGAGGTGTCCGATCCCCGGCGGGCCGATGCACGCCGCGGTAAGCCGGTCGTACAGCCATGCCGAGACACGGCTGCCCAGGTTGGCGCTCACGGCCTGGTGCAGCGGAGCGAGCACCTGGAGGAGCACGAACGTCGTGCCCACGAGAAAGAGCGGACCGGTGAGCGGGTCCGCGCGCTGCACGGCGCCGATGAGCACGCCCATGGCGACCGCGAAGACCGCCGGCAGGATGCCGCGCAGAAGCAGAAGGGCGTACCAGGCGGTCGCGAGCGGAGCGTCGGCGCGCGGCACGACGCGGAAGAACTTCCACTCCTGGCGCTCCCGCAGGCGCGCCAGCGCAGCGGCGATCACGGCGGGCGCGTGCCGCTACGCGGCGAAGAGTGGGGCCATTCCTCGCCGTCGCAGGAGCTCGTCCATCTCTTCATCGGACGGCCGCGCCCCGCCACGGCTCGCGGCGTCCAGCACCTTCGCGAGAAGGTCGATGTCGCTCGCGGTGTTGAGGAAGATGCCGTCGCGTCCGAGCACCCAGCGCACCGCGAGGTCGATGTCCGACTGCTGCGTGAGCGGTTCGTACCAGGTGCTCGCATCCGCGGGCCGCTCCCTCCAGGGTCCGAGGGTGATGCTCTTGATCGTCTGCGCCGCGATGCCCCGTTCGGCGCACATCCCGAGCAGCGTCTCGGCATGGCTCGCGTACGTCGTGTCCCGCATCTGGGTGTAGTTGTATGGGAAGAGCACCGCGTCGAAGTCGAAGCGCTCGAGACTGCGGCGGTGTTGGACGGCGACGGTGTACCCGTGACCGGTAACGCCAATGAATCGCGCCAGTCCGGCATCGCGGGCCTCGACGGCAGCGCGCAGCGCGCCATCGGGACCCATGGCGACCTCCCATTCCGTTGGGTCGACCAGGTTGTGGAGCTGGATGAGATCGACGTGGTCCACCCGCAGTCGCGCGAGCGATCGCCGGATCTCATCGCGCGCTCCGCGGTACGTTCTCTCGCCCGTCTTGGTGGCGACGAAGAATCGCTCGCGGGCGTTCCCCGCGAGCCACGGTGCAATGCGGAGCTCCGAGTCGCCGTAGCTGGCGGCAGTGTCGATGTGGTCGACGCCGTGACGCACCAGCAGCTCGAGGGCGTGTTCGGCGTCCGCCTCGGAGGCACGCCCGAGCGCGGCGGCGCCAAAGATCGTGCGCCTGCTCTGATGGCCAGTGCGTCCGAACGGCGTGCGTGGGATCACGCGGCCACAGTACGCGCTCGCGTCACGCGAGGGCGGCCCCTAGGGCGCGGTCACGCGAAGCTGGTTGACGTAGACCGACCGCCCGGCCCCGGGAGCGGTGAAGCAGATCCG
The DNA here is from genome assembly GCA_038200085.1 of Candidatus Limnocylindria bacterium. Taxonomy (GTDB): domain Bacteria; phylum Chloroflexota; class Limnocylindria; order P2-11E; family P2-11E; genus JALYKU01. The sequence goes on from JBBPYG010000038.1 coordinate 3,607, forward strand.
GTCCGCGCCGCCAGCCTGCTGAGTCCACCCGGAGTCACGCTCGGTCACAGGCGCGCCTGGTGCGGCGCGCGACACCACCAGGTGGTATGTGCGGCTCGCGGTATCCAACTGGAGGGACACGTCGTACCACAGGTTCGGCGCGATGGCCGCGGTGCCGGTCCCTGCGGGCGGCTCGCCTCGACCGAGGATCTGGCCGGCGCTGCCGACAGCGAGGCGGGCGAGTTCGTCCACGCCGGAACGCACGGAGGCGATGGTCGCGTCACGCGGCCCAAGGCCGTCGAGGAGGATGCGGGCCTGAACGAGCATCGGCCCGCGCACCTCGGGGATCGCCCGGCACGCCGCGAAAGGCTGATCAGCGCTGCTGCTCTGCACGCGGACGCTCCGGTCGGCGCTCGTGGGCAGCGGCGCGACGACGGCGCTCCCGGCCGCTCCGGTCCCAATGGCCTCCCAGCCCGGATCGCTGCCAGTCGGGAGAGCCGCGAAGGTGTCATTAAGCGCGAGCGGGGGAACGACCTGCGCTTCGGGATCGTCGTTCGGCGGCGCCGGAGCCTGCGATGCGAGCACCGATCCCACAAGACTGCCGAGGACGATCGCGGCCACGCACGCCAGTGCCATCCCCAGCACGGTGCGGCCCCTCGCGGCGAGCCTCCGGTCGAGCCGAGCCGGCGCGGTCGGTGATCTCCCGACGTGAGGGGCTGGCTCGAGCACTTCCGTCCATCGGGAGGCGGCTGGCTCGGAGATCGCCCGCGCCGGTGGTGCATGCGCGGCCGTCTCCGCCGCCGGGGCGAGCGGCGCGAGCCCGTCGATCGCCGGGCCATACGGCGGCTCCTCGGCGGGTTCCTCGATAGCCGGGGCACCTGCGCCGATCGACCGATCCGGCGCTCCGTCCGCCACCTCTGCGTTGGGCGAGGCATCGACCTCGACGGCGGCGGCCTGCGGTGGCGCGGGCGGAGACGCCGGGGCGAGCAGCCCATGCACACCCGGATGGCCTTCGACCGGAGGCGCCGAGATCGGGTAAGGACGTGCTTTTACGGTCGTGCCATCGATGCCGGCCGCGGGCCGCTCGGCCACGCCCGCAGCGGCTCGGATGTCGGCGACCCCGTGCGCGCATGCGCTCCAGTCGCCGAAGCGCTCGGCCCAATCCCGGTCGCCGTATTCGGGATGTTCATTGAAGTGCCGGGCGGCCGGTCGGCGCGTCTTCTGGTTGACGATGAGCGCGTCGAGGCGAATGTCGATGCCCGCAACAGCGCGCACGGCTGTGGCCCTACCTACCTGGAGCACCATCGCGGTGTGGGTCACCCGCCATGGTCCGCTCGGCGCTCCGAGCATCACGCGGTACGCCGCACCGTACGAGATCGTCTCCCGCTGCGCGATGAGATGGTCGAACAGCGTTTCTGCATCGAGGGTCACCGCGACCAGCTCGACCGTTGCCTCCGTCGGCACGGGCCCCACCGGTGCCGACGCGCGTCCCGCACCCTCGAGCACGAAGCGCTCGCCGATGCCGGCCTCATCGAAGATCGGCCGCAGGAACGCATCGAGGCCCTGCTCATCGAGCGCCGCGATCGCTGCGGTCTCGGCGAGCTGCCGCGCGAACGGCGCGAGTACTTCGAGGCGCGCGCGCGCGACTGGGCCGATGACCGCTGAGAGGTCCGTGACGGCGCGTTGGTATTGCTCGAACGGCACGTCGAGATCAAGACCGCGCTGAGACGAGTGGTCGGCGAAGGACTCGCGGAGGCGATCGAGCGCGCGCAGGCACTCGAGGTCGTGAGCGGCCGCCGCGCTCAGGACGCTCCCGAGCAGAGTGCTCCGATGGCCGCTGACCATGCGGTGCGCGCCGAATATCGCCACTAGGCCCCCCAGCAGCGTGTAGCTTCACCCTGCTTTCTCGCAGAGTAGACGGTCGAGCGGGAGTTCGGCGTCCCCTTTCCGTCCACTTTAGGGCGCCGCATCTTTTTGGCCCTCTCCAAGGAGGCGCTCAGCCGGAAGGCCGTTGCTTTCGCGCCGCAGCGGCGGATCCTTCGGTCATACCGAGCGATAGCCGGCGTCTCACGGCCGGACAGTGACCGCACACCGCGACGGCGCTCGGGCTGCTCGTGGGCCACCACTGATGGAGACCGATCCTGCACATGAGCCGGGCGATCATGCTTGCCATCATGCGATTCTCGTGCCAACAGACAGACAGGCGCTCGCCGCAAAGGGAATCGGTGCAAGGGCGAGCTCGGACGGGGCGCCGTCCGTTCCCGAGCGACCCGCACGGGCTCACCGGCGCGCATGCGGAACAATGTGGGTGTTGGGACACATCGGGGCGCCGGCCGGTCGACCGATCATGGGCGTGGCAGCCTTCACGATCTCCGCCGTTGCGACGCTCGCGCTCGCCACGTCCTCGGCGTGGGCATCGTGCGCGCAGGTGTCGTCGATACACGACAACGCCGACCGGGCCGACGTCGTCGTCTACGGCCGGGTAACGGGCACGGAGGGCGCCCCCGGGCAACCTCGCCGGTTCGTCTTCATGCGCGTCGAGCGGGTGATGAAGGGCGCCGCGTTCGAGCGGATCGGGGTCGCGCTCGGTCCCGACGGCTCGGGCGGCGGAGGACCCGTGGCCACCAGCGTCGATTACCAGGCTGACGTGGGCACCGACCACGTCCTCTACCTGAAGCAGACAGCGCCTGCGGGCTTCTCGACCGACGCCTGTAGCGGGAGCCACCCGGGTGCGCCCAGCGGCGAGGAGCAGGCGCTCCTGGGCGCCGGCCGCGCACCCGATCGGGCGCCCGGCGGACTTGCCGATGTGCAGCAGGGCGATCGGACCATCGCCGCCCTCGCCACGATCGCCGCGCTGGCGGCCGCCGTCGGCGCCACGGTGTTGGCCTTCCGCAGGCCCCCCGGCACCGCGACGTGGGCCACGTCCGCATGGTGGGTCTCGCTCGCCGGCGGGATGGCGTGCGGCGTCGTGATCGCCCTGTTGACCGCGGGGGTCGAACGCTCGCGTATCGCCTTCGGTCCGTACGCGCTGTTCGGGAACGGTGCGCTCGCCGTCCCGAGCATCCTCGTGCCGCTTGCGCTGTTCATCGGCTGGGCCGCACTCCTAAGAGGACCCGATCGCGCACCTCGACTGCCGATGACCGTGTACGCGCTCGGCCTGGTGCTCGGATCGGCCGTTTGGGGGATTCTCGACCAGGGCCTGCCGGGGATCATCGGCGGCGTCTTCACCGGAGCGCTCTTCGTGATCCCGACCACGGCCCTCGCGGCAGCGACGATCGCCGTGTTCCGCGCGACGCGCATCCCGACGAATGTCCTCACGGTGTCGGCTGCCCTGGTGCTCGGGACGCTGGCAGTGCTCGTCCCACCTCTGTCCTCGTTCGGTGGCCTCGGCATCGGCGGCATCGCCGCCGGCGCGGCGACGACGGCGGCATCCCGTCGTGGCGGCATGTCGGCTGGCGCGGCGACGACCGCCGCATCCCGTCGTGGCGGCATGTCGGCTGGCGCGGCGACGACCGCCGCATCCAGAGGTGAGGGCATCTCCGCGACCGCCCCGTTGACCGCGAAGTCGCGCGGCGGCGATAACGCTGTGACGTTCGCGCTCGGCTTCGCGCTTTTCGCGCTGATGCTCGCGCAGGTCTTCGCACTGCCGATCCTCTGACAGCTCTTCGCGACGTAGGCGGCGTGTAAAAGGACTCCCTCGCGCGCACACGTGGGTGAAACGGGCGACCCGTGCGCGTCACGGGACGGACGCTGCTGCCGCGGACGGCGAGCATCATCCGCACGGATGCGGCACCTGACCCTTCGCTGGGCGAACCTGCGCAGCATCGGCTGGGTCGCCGCGTTCGCGGCGGTCGCTCTGACCGCGTGCTCCTCGGGCACACCGGCCGCGCCGTCCGATCCCGCGCTGCAGGCTGGCTGGCGCGTATACCGCGACAGGAACTGCGGCTCGTGCCACGAGATCGACGGCACCGGCGGGCGGATCGGCCCGTCGCTGACGCACGTCGGCGCGGTCGCCGAGTCGCGCAAGGCGGGAACGCCGCCGGGGGACTATCTGCGCGAATCCATCACCGACCCGAGCGCGTACATCGTGCCTGGCTACCCGGACTCGATGCCGCACGGGCTCGGGCGCGAGCTCTCCGATCGCGAGCTCGACGACGTGGTGCGCTACCTCGAGAGCCTTCGCTGATCGATAGAAGGAGCGGAGCACACGCCCGCCCGGAGGTGAGGGCCGGGCGGGGGCGCTAGCCTCGAAGCGGTGCGACGGCCGCTCGCGTTTATCGTGGCAGCGCTGCTCCTCGCGGGGTCCTGCGCGCCCGCGGCGCCGGCCGTCCAGACGGGCGGTACCGCGGTGATCGCGTGGCAGGAGCCGGACACCTTGGACCCGCTATACAGCACGGGATCGCAGACGTCGGCACTTATCTGGCGTTTGGCCGTCGAAGGTCTCGTGCGCACCGGCCCGGCGGGCGAACCGGTCGCGGTCCTCGCTCGCGAGGTACCGACGCTCGCTGGCGGCGGCGTGCGCCTGACGGCCGATGGAGCCGGAATGGACGTGCGCTACGAGCTGCGGCCCGGCATTCGCTGGTCGGACGGCTCCGCCTTCACGAGCTCGGATGTCGCGTTCACCTGGACCGCCGTCATGCGGGATCCGAAGGTCGCCAGCCGCGAGGGCTATGAGCTCGTCCAGGGCATCGAGACGCCCGACGAGCTCACCGCGATCGTCCATTACCGCACGGTCTACCCCGCGTACCTGACGCGATTCGACGCGATCCTCCCCGAGCATCTGCTCGCCAACGCGAACGACGCGACGCGGCTCGCGTACGGTCGGACACCGCTGGGCACGGGACCGTTCCGGATCATGGAGTTCCGCAGTGGAGACCAGGTGATCGCGGAGCGCAACCCGACGTACCGGCTCGCGCAGAAACCGGCGCTCGACCGGATCATCGTCCGATTCACGCCATCGATCGACGCCGCGAAGGCGCAGCTGCGGGCCGGGGAGGTGCAGGCCACCCCGAGCCTGGGCGAGGCCGACGTGGCGGACCTCCCGGCGGAGGGCATCACGATCGACTCGAGCAGCTCGCCGAACGTCGAGGCGCTGGCGTTCAATCTCGCGGCCCCCGGCAGCCCCGCCGATCCAGCGCGGCAGCATCCCGTTCTCGGCGATCTCGCCATCCGCCGCGCGCTACTCCTGGCGACACCGAAGCAGCTCATCGTCGATCGGCTTCTCGGCGGCCGCGCCACCGTCGGCACGTCCGAGATGCCACTCGGGACGTTCGCCGCCGCTGACGCGCGCCAAGAGGCATACGACCCGGCTGTCGCGCGCGGCATCCTCTCCGCCGCGGGATGGGCGCCTGGGCCTGACGGCGTCCGCGCCCGCGCGGGCGTGCGGGCGTCGCTTGTCGTGACGACCACCACCGGCAACCGCGTCCGCGAGCAGGTGGAGCAGGTGCTCATCGACGAGTGGAAGGCGATCGGCGTGGAGCTCCGCATACGCAACGTGCCGTCCTCCGTGCTGACCGGGACGTGGGCCTCCGGCGGGACGCGCAAGCGGGGTGATTTCGACATCGTCCTCGCTCAACTCGGACTGGTCTCGCCCGACCCGCAGTCGTATCTCGCGCAGCGGCACCGCTGCGACGCCGTTCCGACGACGGCGAACGGCGGCAGCGGGGCGAACTACGAACGCTTCTGCGATCCTGCCGTCGACGCCGCGCTCGCGCGCGCGGCCGGACTCGTCGACATCGCGGCCCGCCGCGCCGCGTACGCCGAAGTGTTGCGGATCACCAACGCGGCGATCGTGGACATCTGGCTCTACGACCGGGCGCGGATCAACGCCTACGCAAGCGCGCTCCGCGGGCACGAGCCGAACGCGTGGGACGTCGCGACGTGGAACGTCCAGGACTGGGCGTTCGCGCGGTAGCGGAGAAGCGCACGACCGGCGCGCGGCAGCGCGGGGCGGGCGCGCGGCAGCGCGGGGCGCTGGCGACGGGGCGCGCGGCGACATCGCCGGAGGATGAGGCGGCGCGCGAGCGCGCGGCGCTCGACTGGCTCATGCGGTTTTCGGATCCCGAGCGCGGAATCGGCTGGAACCCCCGCGCCGGCAGGGCGGCCCGGTGGCGTCTCGGGCGCATGGGCCGGCTCCTCGAAACGCTCGGCCGACCCGACCGGCGAATGGACTGCGTGGTCATCGCGGGCACGAAGGGGAAGGGCTCGACCGCGGCCTTTCTCGCCAGCGCCCTGCATGCGGCGGGCGTGCGGGCCGGGCTCTTCACTTCCCCTCACCTCCAGGACTATCGCGAGCGCGTTCGCATAGATGGCCAGATGATCGCGCCGGGCGCGTTCGCCGACGCCGTTCGCCGGCTGCGGCCGGCGGTGTCGGCGCTTCGTCGAAGCGCTCCCGCAGCGGGCGAGCCCACGACGTACGAGCTCACGCTCGCTCTCGCGCTGCGCGCGTTCGCCGATTCGCGCTGCGCTATCGCGATGATCGAGGTCGGCCTCGGTGGCACGCAGGACGCGGCGAACGCGCTGGAGCCGGCGGTCTCCGTCATCGCCTCGATCGGCTACGACCACACGGCGGTCCTCGGCCGCACGCTTGCCGCGATCGCCATGCAGAAGGCCGGGATCATGCGGCGGGGACGGCCCGCGATCATCGCCGTCCAGCGGCCCGCGGCCGCGGCGGCGCTCCGCCGTGCATGCGTCACGGCCGGCGCACTGTGCACGATCGTGCCTCCTCATCGCGAGGGCGTGCTGGGCCTCACCGGCGTGCACCAGGAGCAGAACGCGGCGCTGGCGCGCGCGGCCGCGACCGAGCTCGCGCGTCTCGGCCACCCCTTGACCGGAAAGGCCGTGGCACGTGGACTCGCCGCCGCGCGCTGGCCCGGTCGCTTCGAGTTGATCCGCGGAAGGCCGCTCATCGTGCTCGACGGCGCCCACAACGGCTCTTCGGCCGAGGCGCTCGCCGACACGCTGCGCTGCCAGTACCCGGGACGCGCGGTGCGCCTGGTGATCGGGATCAATGCCGACAAGGACGCGAGCGCGGTCCTCCGGCCGCTGCTACGGGTGTGCGCGTCGGTGACGGTGACCGCCTCGACGTCCCCGCGCGCGCGTTCCGTCGCCGACCTCGCGCGCGCGTGCGGGCGTCTAGCGAGGGTCCCGCTGGACGTGGCGCCGACCGTCGAAGCCGCGATCCGGCTGGCGCGGGCCCGAGCGGGTCCGCGCGACGTCCTCTGCGTGACCGGTTCGCTCGCGGTCGTCGGGGACGCGCGGGCGGCGCTGGGGCTGCCGGCGCCCGTGCGACTGTGGAAGTGATGGAGTTCGCCCGGCCGCCTCTCTCCCGGTGCGCCGTCTGCGGGGGCTACCGCGGCGAGCACATCCCGAGCCACGAGCCCGAACTCGTCGTGACGGTGTTCTGCCGCTGCGAGAACCACAACCGCTGCGCGCTATGCCACGAACGCCTGCACGAGCACCGTCTCGAGGCGGCGTACTTCGACGAGGAGCGCAAGGGCGTTTGGCACGTGCCCGCCTTCTGCGCGCTCAGCCACCTGTGTCCGCCGGCGGCGATCGTCGCGTAGGTGACCTCGAAGCTGGATGGCATCGACCCTCGATGGCATCCTTGAGCGCGCTGCGGATGGCCCCGACGGGATCATCCGCGGAAGCTACGAGGGCACATGCGCGAAGTTCGAGCCTGTAGCCGAATTCAGAGAGCTCCCCGACCGGCCACCAGGTTCGGTGCGGCCCGGAACCGCCCCTTAACGCGCGTCCGGCCGATCGCCCGCAGTCTCAGCGCGTTGGTGACGGCGGCTGGATCCCTCAGCGGGCGCGGCGCACGATCGCGAGCGCGCGCTCGGCCTGAGCGAGATGGAAACGGTCGTGTCCGGCCAAGAGGGTGAACAGCAGTCCAAAGCTCTCCCGGCCGCGCTCGCGATGGATTCCCGCGCGATCGCGTAGCCGGCCCGGCGTCTTCGCCCATAGCGCGAGGTTCGCCTGCCGCAGAGGTTCGGAGAGAGCCAGCAGCTCCGCAGGATCCTCGACCGGCCGGTGAAGACGATCGACCCATAGGTCCTGGTCGTACCCGATGAGGTCCGGTTCATCCTGGGCCAGAATCCACCGGTATCGGGCCGCGGAAACGAGCTCCGCATCCACGATGTGGGCGAGGCATTCGAGCACCGACCACTCGCCCTGGGCTGGGCGGGTGTGAGCGTCGTCGCCAGCATCGGCGACGAGAGCCCGCACACGCCCAAGCGTGGCGGCCTGGACCTGGGCAGGATCATTTTCGCCGACCAGTCCGACCAGATGGTCCTGATACGCCTTCGGATCTTGGATGGGATCCGGACTGGCGGTCATGCTCATTCTCCTTCGTATTCGGACTTCCGCATTGTCGTCGTTGCGGACCGCGTCCAAACTTTGGGCCGACGTGCGCGTCACTCCATACGCCGCATAGAACATCGATGTCCGCCGCCACTGGCGAACGGCGGCTCAGACGAAGTCAACGCGTTCGAGGACGGATTCGAGCAAGGGCGAGAGCGAGCCGGCGAAGCTCATCGTCAACTCGTCTCGCGCGCGCGTCATCGCGACGTAGAGCCCCGTCCCGCGCCGCAACAAGTCATCGACGTTGACACCCATCCCGAGCGCGGTGCTGTCCAGGCTCGGGAGCAGGACCCGTTTGAACTCCAGGCCCTTTCCGCGGTTGTAGGTGCCGACCTTGACGCCGGGGGCGGATCTGCCGGCGTACTTCAGCAGGTCACAGACCGCGAAGCCACGTTCGGAGAGCACCGCGCGCCACGAGTCGGCGAGCTGGTTCGTCGGCAGCAGCACGGCGCATGATTCCGGTTCGATCTCGGATCCCGCCAGCTCGCTCACCATCCAGTCTCGCTCGGCGTCCCGGCCGGGTGATTCGTGCAGGCGCGGACGGCGGCCATGGCGCATCGTGCGCATCGCCGTCGACCGTAGGCCGTCTTCGCCGAAGTCCTCCGTCGAGAGGTACCGGCCGAGCGCCGCGGCCGCGGCCATGATCTCGTCGGTCGAGCGATAGCATTCGTCAAGCACGACGCTCCGCCCACGGACTTCGAGGCCGATGTGGCCGGCCCGCCAGCCGCCGGCGTAGATGCGCTGGCCGTTGTCGCCGATCAGCAACAGGTCGCCCGCGGCCCCTCCCCGGAGAAGGCCCACGAGAAGCCGCACGCCGGCCTCGGTGACGTCCTGAGCTTCATCGACCACGATCGCGTCGTAGAGCTCCACAGCGGGCTGAGCTGTGAGCGCCTCGCACGCGACCGCCAGGTGCCCGCTCCAGTCGACGACGACCGGATCGGCCGAAGCGCACGACTCGCGGTATTCCTCGTACAGGCTCCACACCAGCCTGCGCTCCCCTTCTCGCATCGGCATCTGGCGTCCGTGGCGACTGAGAGCGAGGTAGTGCGCGAGATCCGGAACGAGGCGGCCCTGGATGACGCGGGTGATCTCCTGCCACAGATATGCGCCAGTGAATCCAGCGGCGCGCAGCGCCTCCCTGCGAACGGCATGCGACGCGAGGCGCTGATCGAAGCGCCGATGGGCGGAATCCTCATCGACGCGCACGACCCGGCCGCGATCTTCGAGCACGGCAGTCGCGAGCCAGTGGATGGAGCGGAAGGCCGCGCGCTCCGTGAGATCCGGGGCCAGTCGCTCGAAGAGCCCCGCGAGGACATCTGGGACCGTGTTGACGAAGCTCGTCATCAGGACCTTCGCGCGCGCATCTGAGCGCTTCGCGTAGCGCTTCGCGTAGCGCTTCGCGCGGTGCAGGCCGACGACGCTCTTCCCCGTACCCGGGCCGCCGGTGACGCGCGCGGGTCCGAGGTCGTCACGGTCGGCGGCGCGCCGCTGGAGCGGCGAGAGAAAGATCATCCAGTCCTCGATCGTCCCGTCGATGTAGCCGGTCAAGGTGCCGAAGACGTCTCCCGCGAGGAGGTCCGACAGTTGCGTCTCGCGCTCCACGATCTCCGGTAGCGAATAGGGCTCTTCGATCAGCGCTGGCGCACTTGACGCTCGCACCCGGACCGGCAGCGGCTCTCTCCGGATGCCGACCGGCGGTACGTCGAGGCGCTCCTCGTACTGCCGGAGCGTCGCGTTCTCGCCCCAGCGCTCGACCGCGTCATGGTTGCCGACGTTCTCGAGGAAGACCACATCACCCTCGAGCACGGCGACGATCCGGTACTTGTCGTCTACGTCCATGAAGTGGAAGCGCCCGTCGGGATTGCGCTGGACGCGGCGCGTCTGGAGAGCCGGATGGCGCGGACCGTGCTCGTGGATCATGCCGACGGCCCCGTTCACCTTCCTCGCGATCGGCGCGGGCAGCGCGAACGTGGCGTCGAAGAAGCGGCGATTTCCACGCACGACCGAACGTCGCGCTGCGGTGCTTGTCGAGCCGATGACCTCGGTCACCACGATGCGCGAGACGATACGCGGCCCCGCAGCGACCCTCCCGGATCTCGTGTGATTGTCTGTGTCGGTCGCTGGGCCGTGGAAAGCGCGAATGCATCGCGCGACGCGCGAATGCACCGCGACGCTACTTGAGCGTGGTCGCCTCGCCGAGCGCGATGGTGTGGACCCGTGCGGCCTCTGGGATCGCCTGCTCCATGATCGGCTCGCGGCCACGCTTCGCGCGGCGCCAGTCCCGCACGACGTGCAGTCGCGTGAGCCCGTAGAGGCCGGCGGCCAGCGTGACGACGCCGCCTAGGAACAGGGCGGCGTGGATCCCAAGCAGCGAGCCGAGCATGCCGAGGCCGAGCTGGCCCGCCGGCATCCCGCCGATGAAGAGGATCCCCCAGAGGCTCATGACCCGGCCGCGGTATTCATCCGAGGTCGTCGCTTGGAGCATGTTGTTGCCCATGCCGGCGGTGACGGTGCCGGTGAGCCCCGTCGCGAAGACGAAGATGAGCGCGACCGCCGGCTGCGGCGAGACCGCGAATAGCGCGAGCGCGAGACCGTTGGCCGCTGCGGCGGCGACGAAGATGGTGCCGAGCGATCGGACCCGGCCGAGCTTCATCACGACGACCGCGCCGAAGAGCGAGCCGAGCCCCATCGCCGAGAGCAGGACGGATAGCCAGCTGACGCCATAGAGCGTCGACTCGCCCGCTACCGCGGGGAGAAGCCCATTGGCAGGGCCGGCCGCGATGAACACCGTGGCCGCTAGCGTCAGGATCCACACGAGCGCGGGATTGCGCCGCGTATAACGGGCGCCCTCGACGACGCTCGCCAGCACGGACCGCGACGGCCGCGAAACAGCGGGCGCGAGCGGCCGCATCGCGAGGAGCGCGAAGATGATGGACGCGAAGCTGAGCGCGTTGAGCGCGAGGAGTCCCGGGATCCCGATCGGTATGTACAGGAGGCCGGCGATCAGCGGGCCGATGATCGAGGCGCCGTTGAACGCCGCGGATTGGAGGCCGATCGCGCTGGGGAGCAGCGCCATCGGCACGATGCGGGGGATCATCGACTGGCGGGCGGGATTGTCGAACGCGAAGGTCGCCGACTGCACGACGCCCGCGACAAGAACGATCCAGATCGACACGACGCCGAGGTAGGTCACGACAGCGAGGGCGACGGCGTTCAGCGCCATCGAGGTCTGTGTGATCAGCAGCAGCTTACGGCGGTCGACACGGTCAGCGAGCGCGCCGGCGACCAGCGTCAGGGCGAGGCCAGGGACGGCGCGTCCGAGCCCGACGAGGCCGAGATAAAAGGGAGCGAGCTCGGGCTTGCCCTCGCGGGCGGCGAGCTGGACGACCAGGATCCCCATGGCGAAGATCTGCATCCAGGAGCCGATGCTGGAGACGGCAAGACCAGTCAGGAACAAGCGGAATTCGCGAAAACGTAGTGCGTCGAGCAGGGCCGTGGACCTCCGTGAGTTGCCTTCAGTATCGGCGCATGGCGTCCGCGTGTCTGTGACCTAGGTCACCACGAAGACCGGCTGCGCGCCGCGAGCGCGTGGGGATTCATCAGCACGATGCCCGCGCGAGTGACGCGCACGATACGTTCGGAGCGCAGATCGCGAAGGGCGCGCGCGACGACTTCGCGCACCGACCCGACGAGATCCGCGAGCTCCTGCTGGCTCACGCGCGCGACGAGCGGCGCTCCGGGTCCCTGCTGGGTCGCCGCGATCTCGAGGAGGTGTCGCGCGACCCGCTGCGGCACCGAGGCGAACGCGATGTCCGCGAGCTCGCCCCAGAGCGAGAACACCGTCCGCGCGAGCTCTTCGACGAGCGCCCACGCGACGACGGGATCGTGGCGCCCGAGGGCGCGGAGACGCTCGATGTCGAGCTTCAGACGCCTGGAGTCGGTGAGCGCCTGCGTGTTGAGGGGCGCGGGGCCGCCGGCGGCGGACACGACGCCGAGGACGTCGCCGGGCCGCGCGTACCGGATGGTGACCTGCCGCCCGTCGGCCTCCGATATGTACACGCGGAAGAGGCCGAGCACGACGAGCGACGCGCGGGGATCGTCGTCCGGGCGGTACGTGTGCGCGCCCGACGGCACGTCCTCCAGGAGGGCGCCCTCGAGCAGGCCGTGGAGGGCCACGGGGGGGAGCGCCGCGAGGAAGCTGTGCGCGATGGCGTCTTTGACCGGATCGTCGGCGATCCCGTCAGCCTAGCGGGCGGTGAGGGCGCGATGCGCCGACGCGGCGCCGCTTGATCGGTGAAGACGATCAGGAGCGCGACGCGCGAAGCCCGACAAGATGCCCGCCATCCAGATCGACGCTGCGTTAACGTCCACATCGGTGCAGGACGCGCGGCGCTTTCCGGCCGAGCAGCTGTTCGAATTCAGCGCGCGCGTGTTCCGCTGGTTCGACGTTCCCGAGCAGGACGCAGGGATGGCAGCGCGCGTTCTGCAGTCGGCGGACCTTCGCGGCATCGACTCGCACGGCGTCGCACGCCTCCACTCCTATTTCGACATGCTCCAGCTCGGCCGTATCAATCCCAAGGCGCAGGTCCGGATCGTCCGCGAGAGCGCGAGCACGGCGACGGTGGATGGAGACAACGGGCTCGGGCTCGTCGTCGGACCCAAGGCGAATGCCATCGCGATGGAGAAGTCGCTCTCCGCGGGCAGCGGCTGGGTCAGCGTCGCGAACACGAACCACTTCGGCATCGCCGGCCACTACGTGCTCGAGGCCCTCGAGCGCGACCTCATCGGGTGGGCCATGACGAACACGACCAAGCTCGTCGCCCCGCTGTGGGGCGCGGAGCGGATGCTCGGGACGAACCCGATCGCGATCGCCTTCCCCGGGCTCGAGGAGCCTCCGATCGTCATCGACATGGCGACGTGCGCCGCGGCATACGGGAAGGTCGAGATGGCGCGTCGCACGGCGAAGGAGATCCCCGAGGGGTGGGCGATCGACCGGGACGGCGCGCCGACCACTGACCCCGACGCGATGGTCGAGGGCGGCGCGCTGCTACCGCTCGGATCGGACCGCGAGCGCGGCGGCCACAAGGGCTACGGCCTCGCGGTGATGGTCGACGTCCTTTCGGCGGTGCTGTCGGGCGCGAACTGGGGTCCCTTCGCGCCGCCGTTCGCGCTTCGCCAGGAGATCCCCACGCGCTCTGTGGGGAAGGGCATCGGGCATTTCTTCGGGGCTCTGCGGATCGATGCCTTCATCGAGCCCGTCGAGTTCAAGCGCCAGATCGACGACCTCGTCCGCACGCTGCGCGCGACCCGGCCCGCGCCGGGGACGGGAGGGCCGCTGATCCCGGGCGATCCCGAACGGGACGCGGAAGCGGTCCGCCGTCGCGAAGGCATCCCCCTCGTGTCAGCGGTCGTCGACGAGCTACGCGACATCGCCCGGCAGACGGGGATCGCGCTCACCGTGTAGGCCGGCGACTTTCTGGCCGGACGTCACCGTGCTCGCGGTCCGGGCTCGCCGACATTGATCGGATCGCGGCCTGGATCAGTCGGGCTTCGCCTTCAGTTCGGACTCGTGCTGCTTGATGAACTCGCGGATCTCGTCCGACATGGCGAGCAGCTTGGCCCACTGCTCCTTGTACAGGGTCACCGGAAATCGTCCGAGGCCGTAGACCGACACTCCGCCCTTCTCGCTGACCTTCAGGCCCACGCTGCGCCCGCGCTCGCTCTTTAGACGCTCGTTCTCTGCCCTTAAGCGCTCGAGTTCGGCTTTCATATCCTCGTCGGGCATCCCATCCTCGTTTTCCGGAGCGGGCGCCTCGGTGGCCGCCGGCTCCCGCCAATTGAGCGAGACCGTAAGCTGATGATCGGCGGGCACTTGCCGCGCCCGGACCGCGTCGCTGAAGGGCGAATCCTTGCACGGAGGGGGACCAAGAATGTCGACCCAGCCTGACCGCCAGGACCGTCTTGGCAAGCTCGATCCGCTCCAGTACGCGGTCACTCAGAAGGGAAGCACGGAGCCGCCTTTCACGGGGGCGTATTGGGATCACCACGGCGCCGGCACGTATCGCTGCGTGGTCTGTGAAGGGCCGCTCTTCGACTCGGGGACGAAGTTCGAGTCCGGGACGGGTTGGCCGAGCTTCTACGACGTCATCGAACAAGGGCACGTCGCGACTCACGAGGACCGCTCGCTCGGGATGGTGCGGACCGAGGTGACCTGCGGCAGTTGCGGGGCCCACCTCGGCCACCTCTTCCCCGATGGCCCCCGGCCGACCGGCATGAGGTATTGCATCAACTCCGCGGCTCTGGACTTCTCGCCGGCAGGAGCGCCCGGCGGCGACCCGGTGCCGGCAGACGTCGCAGGTCAGGTCGGCCGAACGGTCGAGTGATCTCCGTGCGCGATAACTTGGCCGAAGCGGTCAGCTGGGAAGTTCGTTGGCCGCGATCAGGCGGATGCTGATCATCGTGCGGCAGCGTGGGCAGTTGAGAGTCGCCAGCGACGACTCCCGCTGACCGAGGGCCGGAACGTAATTCAGGTCGTCGGCCTCCGTTACCTTCCGGGAACACTCCGGGCATCGGAGTTCTCCGCGAGCCAACTCAGCACGCGTGGCCTGCAGGTCCGCGAAGCCGACTCGCTTCTTCCGCGCCACCTGACTTCGCCTCCGATCGATTCGCGACCGCGTGAAAGAAGTTGCGCTATCGGGCTGCGTTAACCCTGTCTTCGCGAACTCGCCACGGCGGTCCGAAGCGGGCCCACAACCCGACTCCGAACGGCGACCGGCTCGCTACGAAGTCAGCTCGCGCCGCCCGACGCCGTCATTCTCGCATGTTCGGGGCCCGTCAGATCCTGGGCCGTGCGGCAGACCTTCGGCGTGGACCGCCCCTTCGATCGATGTGGACGGCCGCGCATCCTTTGGACCGTCGGTTGCGCGGGGCCGCGGATCAAGGCCGATCAGCCTCCCGCCAGCACTCGCCCCGACGAAGGTGGCGACCGGCGGGCGGCCGCGCGCACACCGATCACGATCACCGCACCGCCGGCCAGCTGGAGCGGCAGCGGCCGCTCGCCAAGGATCAGGCCTGCGAGGACCAGCGTCGCGACGGGTGTCAGGTAGGACACAAGCGAGGCGAGGCTCGGTCCGAAGCGATGTACGGACCAGAAGAACAGGACGAACGCGACGGCCGTCGAGAACACGCCGAGAAAGCCGGCGGCAAGCCACGTCTGGCCGGTCCACGAAGGGACGTCGCGGTACGACTGGGCCAAGACCCCGAGGGGCAAGAGCAGGGCCGTCCCGATCGAGACCATGAAGGTGACGAAGCCCAGGATCGTCTCCTTACGGAGCACGAATGCACCGATGGTCAGGCTCGCCGCCCACGCGGTGGCCGCCGCGAGCTCCATGAGGTCCCCTGTAAGGCGCATGGACGACCGCTCACCTCCACCCTGCTGTCCGCCGACGATGACGAGGGCCGCCCCGATGCTTGCGATCCCGAACCCGAACAGCTTGCGCGACGTCAGCCGCTCGTGGATCAGCGTCGCGAAAAGCGCGGTCGCCATCGGGATGGTCGTAGGGATGATCAAAGCGCTGTCCGAGGCCGGCGTGAGACTCAGGCCGACGAAGGCAAGGGTGTTGAAGCCCAGCACGCCGCAGGCTGCGGCCGCCGTGACGGGGCGCCAACTGCGCAACGGGAGCGGCGTGCGGGTGATCGCACAAGCCGCCAGAAGGACCACGGAAGCGATCGCAAAACGCATGGTCGAGAGCTCGAGCGCAGGGACCGCGGTCACGCCGAGCTTTGCGGCGATCCACTGGCCGCCGAGGGCGAGCGCGAGCGTCGCGTAGACGGCGACGACGATCGGCGTCTGCCCCATCCGCGCGGATGCTAGAGATA
>JBBPYG010000039.1:0-3659 GCA_038200085.1 Candidatus Limnocylindria bacterium
CCGCGATCCCCAGGAACAGCAACGGGACGAGCACCTGCGCCGTGCGGAACTGGGCGCTCGCCGTCGCGACGACGGCGACGAACCCCGTGACGGCGAGCGCGGCGACCAGGAACAGGAGACGCAGCTCCGTGAAGCGCGCCGCCGGGTGCGGTCTCACGCCGACTCGAACCGCAGCGACACGCGACCGATGGCGAGCACGTCGCCTGGTCGCAGCCGCTCCTTGCCGGCGATGCGGTCACCTGCGAGCAGCGTGCCGTTGGTGCTGCCGTTGTCCTCCACCCACCATTCGCCGTCGACGAGGGAGATCGTCGCGTGGCGGGCCGATGCGGCCTCGTCGTTCAGCACGATGTCGTTGCCGGCGCCGCGGCCGATCGCGCTCGTCGCGTGCAGCGGCAGGCGGTCACCGGTGCGCGGCCCCGCGGGGTGGCCCCGCTCGACGACGAGGTACGCGAGCCCCGCGGGGGGCCGTGGAGCGTCGACGGGCTCCGGTCGCATGGCGCGCTGCAGCGCCGCGAACCCGCGGAACAGGAATAGGTACAGCAGCAGCAGGAAGACGATCCGGACGCCCCACAGCACGATCGGGAACGCGATCTCCATGCCCGGCGCGCCTCCCGCCGTCTATTCCGCGGAGAAGATCATCTCGGTGCCGCCGATGGCGATCCGGTCGCCGTCGCTCAGGACCACCTCGGCGACCCTGCGGCCGTTCACCAGCGTGCCGTTGGTGCTCTGGAGGTCGTAGAGCGTATAGCGACCCAGCCGCAGCCTGATCTCGGCGTGCCGGCGGGATACGCGGCGATCGCTCAGGACGATGTCGTTCTCGGGATCTCGCCCGATGCTCAAGGGATCCGGTCCGAGCCCGACGCGGCGGCGCTCGGCGTCGCGGATCTCGATCGACGCCTTGGGGGAGCGCGGCTTGTCGCGCAGGAGCGCGTCGCGATCGAGGACCATCGTGTGGCCGCTCGCCGTCGCCCGGATGGCGGGCGCGTCGGGCCCGACCTCGCCGCCCGTCTCATCCACGAGCGCGCACGAGACGCGCACATCGCCCGAGGGGACCTCGTCGTCGCGCTCGAGCTCCACCGTGGGGTACGCCAGCAGCGTGAAGCCGCGGTCGCGCGCGGCACCGAGGACCGCCTCGGCCAGGTCGCGCTCCAGGCTGCGGCGGTACTGCTCGAACTGCGCGAAGTCGCCCGGCGCGAGGGAGACGACGTACGAGTTGGGGACGAACGTCTTGGAGAGCGAGACCGTCTTGTGCGACTCCATCGCACGGATCACACGCTTGCCCACCTGCACCGGCTGGAGCGGCGTGTGGAAGAGGCGCGCGACGCGGCCCTCGAGCAGGCGGCTCACCATCGCCTCGAGACGCTCGATCACGCGGACGCCTCGGAGGTGCGGATGACCTCCGCCCCGACGAGGATGATCGCCGCGGTGAGGTAGATCCACGTGAGGAGGCCGGCGACGAACGCGAGCGCGCCGTACGCCGCGAAGGCGGCGAGCGCGCGCGTGTAGAAGCCGAAGGCGACCTTGGCCACCTCCCAGAGGATGGCGGCAACGAGCGCGGCCGCGCGGGCGAGGCCGCGGGGCACCGGGCGCCGCGGGACGAACCTGTAGATGAGGAGAAAGAACAGGTAGCCGAGGGCGATCCCGATGACGGGCGACAGGACCTGGAGCGCGACGCGGGCGCCGGCCTCGAGCCCGGCCGCCGCCAGCGCTCCCTGGGCGGCCTGGACGCCGTACGACACACCGAAGGACACGACCAGCAGCAGCGCGAGCCCCGCGGCGAAGGCCACCGCCTCGAGCTTGCCTCGGACGAACCGCCGCTTGCCCTCGCGTCCGAGGACGCTCGCCAGCGACAGGTCGATCGACGCGTGGATGGCGGTCACCGAGAACAGGGTGCCGACCAGGCCGAGACCGAGCGAGACCGCGCGGCCGTCGACGATCTGCCGGACGAGGCCGGTCTCCTGGGCGGTCGCCGACGGATACGCGCCGCGGATGAGGTCCACGATCTGCTCCTGCGCGCGCTCCTGACCATAGACGAAGGCGAGGATCCCGAGCGCCAGCGCAAGGAGCGGGACGATCGCGAAGAAGATCTGATAGGCGACCGCTCCGGCGAGAAAGGCGCACTCATCGCTCGAGAAGGCGGATATGACCGCCCGGGCACGCGCGACCGAGCCGCCTACGACGCCGGCTCGCTCTTGGAGCCGCCTTCTCCCTTGGACGAGGATCGCGCGGCGGCGTTCGACGACCGCTTGCCATCGCCTGACCCGCCGCCGTCTCGCGACCCGCCGCCGTCTCGCGACCCGCCGCCGTCTCGCGACCCGCCGCCGTCGCGGGACCCGCCGCCTTCGCGTGACGCGCCGCCCCGGTCGCCCGTGCTCGCCGCGCCGGCCTTTCCGCCCTTATCGGAGGCGCCGCCCTTGTCACCGCTGGCCGCCTTGTCGGCCCCACCGCCGGACTCTGCCTTCTCGCTCGCGTCGCCGCCCCGGGCCTTGCGGCTGTCGGTCACGTACCACCCCGATCCCTTGAACACCAGCGCGGGCGGCACGAGCAGGCGGCGCGGCTTCAGACCGCAGTTCGGACACACGCCCAGCGCCTCGTCCTTGAACGATTGGATGGCGGAGAACGCATGGCCGCAGTGGTCGCAGCGATAGTCGTAGATGGGCATGTGCCCACGTATCATCGCAGCCGGTGAGGGTGGCTGCCATGCCGTTGTCCGCGCGCGCTTCGACGCACCGGCGGCGGGTCCTCACCGAGCATCTCCAGGCGTACGCGTTCCTGCTGCCCGCGGCGCTGATCCTGTTCATCTTTCACTTCCTGCCGGCGTTCGGCGCGGTCTACATCTCGCTGTTCCGGTGGGACATCGTTCAAGGTCCGTTCCGGGGACTCGACAACTACGCGACCGTGCTGGCGGGCTCGCGCGCGCAGGAGTTCTGGCTGTCCCTTGGAACGACGTTCACGTACGTCCTCTTCACGGTGCCCGTCGAGATGGCGATCGCGCTGGCGATCGCGTACCTGCTGTTCGGAAAGCTGCGCGGACGCGGCGTCTACCGGGCGGTGTACTTCCTGCCGTACATCACCGCGACCGTCGCGGCGGCGGTCGTGTTCACGTGGCTCTTCAACCCGACATACGGACTCTTCAACTCGATCGTCGAGGCGGTCGGCATCGGCCCGCAGAAGTGGCTCGACGAGCCGACCGGCGTGTTCCAGCTCGCCGGCTCCGCGCTCGGCGTGTCGGTCCCGGTCTGGGCGGCGGGACCGAGCCTCGCGCTCCTCGGCGTCTGCCTGTTCACGATCTGGCACTTCGTCGGCTTGCAGGTCGTCATCTTCCTGGCGGGCCTGACCAACATCTCGAGCGAGTACTACGAGGCGGCGCGGCTCGACGGCGCGAGCGAGCGCCAGATCTTCACGAAGATCACCCTGCCGCTGCTGTCCCCGACGACCTTCTTCGTCGCGACGATCGCGACCATCGGAGCGCTGAAGGCGTTCAACCAGATCTACGTCATGACCAACGGCGGGCCGCTCGACAGCACCCGGGTCGTCGGCTACGAGATCTTCAAGACCTTCTTCCAGCAGGGGCGCATCGACCTCGGCTCGGCGATGGCGTTCATCGTCACCGGGATCATCCTCGTCTTCACCCTGGTGCAATTCCGCCTCGCGGGAAG
>JBBPYG010000040.1:0-6402 GCA_038200085.1 Candidatus Limnocylindria bacterium
CGCTGGACCGCCGAGATGTTCCTGATGTTCCACCTTGGCCGCCCCGACGTGCTCCCGGTCGGCGACCTCGGCATCCGTCGCGCCGTCGAGCGCGCATACCAGCAGCCCGATCTGCCGACCGCGCAGCATCTGGCGCGCATCGCCGAGCCGTGGCGACCGTACCGCACGCTCGCGTGCCTCTATCTGTGGGAGTCCCTCGGCAACGTGCCGAACCCGACGCCGCCGTAGCTTCACGATCGCGATCGGGCTCAGCCTGCTACAGGGTCGCCATTGGCCCGGACCGCCTTGCCTCGCCGCGACCCGCCTCAGGTCTTCGGTGAATGAGCACATCCCGACCAACGAGCCGCAGCTCGACGTCATCCTCGAACGCGTTCCGGCCAGACACCTTCGGGCTGCGGATCAGCCCCGCGTCGACGGGCCGGCCGGTCAGCGCATCGCGTCGAGCAGCGGGCCGACGTCGCGGTCGAACAGCTCCTGCTCCACCAGCGGGCGCTCCGCGAGCGCGGGGATCCGCTGGACGAGCATGTCCTCGTACGTGGGCAGCGCGATCTGGTAGTAGACGCCGGTGGGGATCGGGTCGGTCTCATACGACTTCACCACTGCCGCAGCCTTCTTCGCGACGATCTCCTCCTGGTCGGTCGGGTCCTTCACGACGCCGTCGAAGCCGGTCTCCTCGAGCTTGTAGAGCCGCGAGCGCTTCTCCGGCAGCCCCGCGCCGTCGTACCACTCTTTCGTGTACAGGTCGTTGTACGTCGGGCAGGTCTGGAGCACGTCGAGCAGCGCCGAGCCGCGGTGCTCGATCGCCCGGCCGATCAGCGTCGACAGGTGCTTCGGGTCGAGCGCGTACCCCCGGGCGATGAACGTGTAGCCGGACGCGATCGCCATCGCGATCGGATTGATCCCGTCCTGGATCGACTGCTCGGGCATCGACTTCGTCTTTTTGCCCTTGGCGAGCGTCGGTGACGCCTGACCCTTGGTGAGCCCGTAGACGCTGTTGTTGAAGACGATGTACGCGAAGTCCACGTTGCGCCGTCCCGAGTTCACGAAGTACCCGGCGCCGATCCCGTAGCCGTCGCCGTCGCCGCCGACCGCCAGCACCGTCACGCCGGTGTTCACGAGCCGGGCTCCGGTGGCGACCGGCAGCACGCGGCCGTGCAGCGTGTGAAAGCCGTAGGTCTTCAGGTAATGCGGCGTCTTTCCCGAGCAGCCCACGCCGCTGAAGACGGCGACCTTGTCCGGGTCGAGCCCGAGCGAGGCGAAGGCCATTTGGATCGACGACAGGATGCCGAAGTCGCCGCATCCCGGGCACCAGTCATTCGACAGGTCGCTCTTGAAGTCCTTCACGGTGCGCTTCACGTCAACGGACACGCGTCATCACCGCCTCCGCCTTCTCGCCATCGAGCACGCGCTCGAGCGAGCCCACCACCTCGTCCTGGCTGAACGGCCGACCGTCGTACTTGAGAACGCGCTCCTCGATCCGCACGCCGGTGTGCTCTTGGACGAGCTGGGCGAGCTGACCGCCGTAGTTCTCCTCGACTGCCACGATCCGCCTCGCGCGCCCCAGGACATCGCCGATCTCCTTCGCGGGGAACGGCCGCATGAGCCGCACCTGGAGGAAGTTCACCTTCGGTCCTTCCTCATTCAGCGTAGCCAGGGCGTCGAGAATCGCGCCCTTGGTGGAGCCCCAGCCCACGACGGTGAGGTCCGCGTCGGCCGGTCCGTGGAGCGCGAACTTGCGCTCGTTCGGGATGTGTTCGGCGACGAGGTCGAGCTTGCCCATGCGCTTGCGCATCATCGTCGTGCGCATCTCGACGCCCTCGGTGATGTGGCCATCCGGATCGTGCTCGTCGCTCGTCGCCCAGAACCGCCCACCGCGAAGACCCGGACGGCTGCGCGGGGAGACGCCGTCGCGGGTGAGGCCGTAGCGCAGGTACTCGTGCGTCCCGTTCTCGTCGTACCGCGCGCCGCGGTCGATCTTCGCGTCGAGCAGTGTCAGCTCATCGATCGTGGCGAGCGATGATGCCAGCATCTTGTCCGACAGCACGATGACCGGCAGCTGGAAGCGTTCGGCCCAGTTGAACGCTGCGAACGTGTCCTCGAAGCACTCGAGGTGATCGCCGGGCGCGACGACGACGTGCGGGAAGTCACCGTGCGCCGGGTGCAGCACGAACTGGAGGTCCGCCTGCTCCTGCCTCGTCGGGAGACCGGTCGACGGTCCGCCGCGCTGGTACATGACGAGCACCGGGCCGGGCGCCTCGGTGATCGCCGCGAGGCCGATGCCCTCGACCATCAGCGCGAATCCCGGCCCGCTCGTCGCCGTCGACGCGCGCACGCCCATGTGCGCGGCGCCGACAGCCATGTTTATCGACGCGATCTCGTCTTCGCACTGCACGACCAGCAGGTTGTAGTCGCGCTGATTGCGCTCGAGGTACACGTTCTCGTCGGTGGCGGGCGAGATCGGGTAGTACGTCTGGAAGCCGCATCCCGCGCGCAGCTTCGCGATCGCGTGGACCTCGTGTCCCTTCGCGAGCAGCCGCGCCTTCGGCCGCGAGTGAGGCTTCAGTGTGTACGGGAAGTCGCTGCCGAAGTGCTCGCGCACGTGGTCGAACGCGAGCCTTGCGGCGCGCACGTTCAGCTGGCCCACCTCGGCGCGCTTGCCCTTGAAGCCGTCGAGGATGACCTGCGCCACGAGGTCGAAGGGGTAGTCGCACAGGGCGAGTGACGCTCCGAGGCCGACTGTGTTCTTCATGATCTCGTAGCGCCTGGCCTGGTCGCCCTTGCCGACCTCGTTCAGAGCGGCGGCGATGATGTCGAGGAAGGGGACCGGGTAGAAGCGGATGTCGTCCCGGCCGCTCGCCTTTTGGTCGAACGCGATCGCGCTGTCGTACACCACGCCCCCGCCGGGGGCGACGTCGACGAGGTGACCGTAGTGCGTCGCCCAGCGGCGGTGATCGCCGTCGCCGTCGAGCGTCTCGTGATCGAGCGCGACGAGGATGTTGGCGCTGTCCTGGTGCGAGTGGATCGGCTCCTCGCTCACCCGTACGCGGTAGTACGAGTGCTTTCCCATGATGTTCGAGTGGTATTCGATGTTCGCGAACACATGCAGGCCGGCTCGGCTGCACGCCTTCGCGAACACCTCGGCGGATGCGTTGATCCCGCTGCCCTGCGGGCCGCCGATCATCCACGATAGCTCGTTCTTCTGCGCCACTTCGAAAATCTATGCTAGCCCCGGGATATGGAAACGCGACGCGAGCGCGACACCCTGGGCGAGGTCGAGGTGCCGAACGCGGCTCTCTGGGGCGCGCAGACGCAGCGGGCGGTCGAGAACTACCCGATCAGCGGCCTGCGCGCGTTCCCGGCCTTCGTGCGCGCCACCGTCATGGTCAAGAAGGCGGCGGCTCTCGCGAACGGCGCCGCGGGCCGTCTCGACGCGAGGAGACGCGATGCGATCGTCGAGGCCGCGGACGAGGTCTTGGCGGGCCGGCACGCCGACCAGTTCGTCGTGGACGTGTTCCAGGCTGGTGCAGGGGTCTCGCACCACATGAACACGAACGAGGTCCTCGCGAACCGCGCGAACGAGATCCTCGGCGGTGGCCGTGGCACCTACGAGCATGTGAACCCCAACGACCATGTGAACATGGCGCAGTCGACCAACGACGTGACCCCCACCGCGATGCGTCTGGCGATGCTCGAGCTCACGACGCCGCTCTGCGACGAGCTCGAGCGCCTGGCGGCGGTCTTTCAGGCGAAATCCACCGAGTACGCCGAGTGCGTCAAGCCGGGGCGCACGCACCTCCAGGACGCGGTCCCGATCACGTTCGGGCAGGAGTTCGGCGGATGGGCCACGCGGCTGCGCGGCGCCGCGTCTCGCGTTCGCGAGGGACGGGCGGAGCTGCGCGAGCTCGGCATCGGAGGCACCGCCGCAGGCAGCGGGTTGAACGCCGACGCCGAGTTCCGCGGCCGCGTCTGCGCGACTCTCGGCGAATGGCTCGGGGAGCCGATCGTGCCTGCGGCCGACCTGTTCGCGGCGATGCAGTCGATGGCGCCGTTCGTGCGGATCTCGAGCGACATGCGCACCGCGTCGATCGAGCTCTCGAGCATCGCGAACGACATCAGGCTGTTGGTGTCGGGCCCGCGCACCGGGTTCGGCGAGCTCATCCTCCCCCCGGTGCAGCCCGGATCGTCGATCATGCCCGGTAAGGTGAACCCCGCGATGGCGGAGATGCTCGACCAGGTCTGCTACCAGGTGATCGGCAACGACACCGCGGTGATGCTCGGAGCGCAGGCTGGGCAGCTCGAGCTGAATGTCATGATGCCCGAGATCACCTTCGCGCTCTGCTTCTCGGCGACGATCCTCACGAATGCGCTGCGCGCGTTCACGACGAAGTGCGCCGAAGCCATGCGCGTCGACAGCGATCGCGCGAGCGAGCTGATCGACGCCAGCCCAGGGCTCCTGGTGACCGCGCTCTCGCCGCACGTCGGGTACGCGAAGGCCGCGGCGCTCGCGAAGCGCGCGCTCGCGGAACGCCGCAGCCTGCTCGACGTCGCGCTCGAGGAGCGCGTGCTCCCTGAGGACGATCTCCGCCGCGTGCTCGACCCGCTGCCGATGACGCGCGGTGGCGTGCAGGCGTGAGCCCCAAGGCGCCGCGCGCGCTCGCGCTGTTCGCGCATCCCGACGACGAGACCTTCGGCATCGGCGGGACGCTCGCGCGCGCCGTGCAGGAAGGGTGGTCAGTGACCGCGGTGTCGGCGACGCGCGGGGAGGTCGGGGAGATCGCGGATCCCGCGCTCGCCACGCCCGAGACTCTGGGCGAGCGTCGGGAAGCGGAGCTGCGGGCAGCGTGCGGCGAGCTCGGCTTCAGCGACGTGCGCTTCCTCGGATATCGCGATTCGGGGATGGCGGGAACGGCGGATAACGCGGACCCGCGCGCGTACGCGAACGCCGACGCGGAGGAGGTGACCGTCCGGCTCGCGGACATCATCCGCGAGATCCAGCCCGACGCGGTCTTCACATTCGACGAGCAAGGCGGGTACGGTCATCCCGATCACATGGCCGTGCACCGGCACGCGGTCGGGGCATTCGGGCGCGCTGCGCCTCCGGGCGCCCGCCTCTGGTTCAGCGCGATCCCGCGCAGCGTCCTGCGGCAGTGGGCGGAGGAGATGCGCCGGAACGACATCCAGGGGCTGATGACTTCGCTCGACGCCGAGGCGGGGGTGCCCGACGAGGACATCACCGCGGCGGTGAACGTGACGCCCTGGCTCGACGCGAAGCGGCGCGCGATCGCCGCGCACGCGACGCAGCTGCCGGATTGGATGCGCGCCCTGCCCGAGGAGCGGCGCGCCGAGATGTTCTCGCGCGAGCACTTCATCCTCGGTGCCGGCGACGAGGCGACGGACCCGCTCGCGCTCTCATGAGTCGCTCTGGGGCAGGGGTCTCGGCGCGTAAGAGGAATGCGCGCGCCCGCGTGAAGGTCGCTCTCACGTCGCCGCTCGCGCGGCGCGGCGGCGGACCCTCGCCTTGGCGACCGTGGCGACGATCCGTCGCGTGAGGCCGTCCATCGCGCAGTAGCCGGCGCCGACACCGGTGGGCGGATTTCCGGCCGGGAGCCACAGCCCGGGGAGCAGCGGCGACCATCGCCAGATGCCGAGCGAGGTGCCATAGAACTCGAGGGCCATGGTGAGCACGAAGCTCAACGCGTAGAGCAGGGGATAGCGTCCGCGGATCATGAACCGCATGAAGATCGCCCACGTGACGAAGCCGAGAAGGTCGGGAAGAGGCGGCGCCGCAAGGCCGCGCACCATCCAGAGCGTCGCCGCCGCGGCTACGGCGTACGCGACCGCGCGCGCGTGCCGGAGGAGCCATGGCAGCGAAGCGGTGCGCAGCGCCACGAGGTAGAAGAGTCCGTGCCCCGCGGGCACGTAGAGCGGGAGGTTCCCGAGGCGGTACGTGTACGCGCCCCAGACGATGGAGCCGAGGCATTCGAGGGTCGTCGCGACGCCCACTAGGACCGCGACCTGGAAGCGGATTGCCGCCGGCTCGCGCCACAGGGCGAGCGCCAGAAAGACCCACGTCGCCACTCCAAGGAGCGCCTGTTGCTCGATGCCGGTGCGAGCGTCGATGCGCAGGCCGACCAGCCAGAAGAGGCAGAAGAGTCCGAGGAGGAGCAGCGTGTGGCGCGTCATCCGGGAAAGGATGACGCGGTAGGCGCTGATCCATTCCCGCGTCCGGAGACGTATCGATGCCTGTGCGCTCCTCCGAGATTCGGGGTCATCCCACCCGGCGAGCGCGCGGCACCGCCGGCGCTGACTCTGGCCGACGCTGACTTCGGCCGAGGGTAGGGTCGCTCGCCGGGCGCGTCGCGCTCGAGCGCGGGCCGTCCGACTTGCGGCCAAGGCGGCGAA
>JBBPYG010000041.1:0-18442 GCA_038200085.1 Candidatus Limnocylindria bacterium
GCGCGCTCGCGCTCGTCGCCGCCGGCGCGGACGTCAACGCGCAGCAGCGCCACGGCTGGACGGCGCTCCACGGCGCGGCTGAGATGGGCGACCGCAAGGTCGCGGAGGCCCTGCTCGCCGCGGGCGCCGATGCGAGCGTGCCGACGCGCGAGGGGAAGACGGCGGCGGACCTGGCGCGCGAGCACGGCAACGAGGAGCTGGCCGCGGTGCTCGAGGGTTCTCCCGCGGCTCCGCCGACCGCAAGAGCTGACGCCCGGCGCGCGTAGCGGTCCGCGTGCCGCACATGCGCGGAAGAAGGACCGGCGGACGGACGGTCCTGCCGTAGACTGAACAGCGAACGATCCATCCGCGCAATCGAGGTGCCTCCATGGTCTCTCCCGAACAATTCCCCGATCCGCACAGCGACACGCCGAATTCGTCGAGCGAGCCGGCCACCGCGGTCCTCGCTGGCGGCTGTTTCTGGTGCGTGGAAGCGGTCTACAAGCAGCTCGATGGCGTGTCGGAGGTGGCCTCCGGCTACTCGGGCGGCACCGCCGAGACCGCCGACTACAAGACCGTCTGCACTGGAAGGACAGGTCACGCGGAGGCCGTCCGGATCCGCTTCGACCCCCGCCGGACGAGTTACGGACAGCTTCTGAAGGTGTTCTTCTCCATCGCGCACGACCCCACGCAGCGCGATCGCCAGGGAGCGGACGTCGGGCGGCAGTACCGCTCGGCGATCTTCTACGGCGACGACGAACAGAAGCGCGTCGCCGAGGCGTACATCGCGCAGCTGGACAAGGCCGGCGTCTTCGATGCTCCGATCGTGACCGAGGTCACGCCTCTGGAGGCGTTCTACGAGGCGGAGACGTACCACCAGGATTACGCGGAGCGCAACCAGCGTGACCCGTACATCATGTTCAATGCGCTTCCGAAGGTGAAAAAGGTCCGCCAGTACTACCCGGACCGCATCAAAGCGGGCTAACTCTGGCGGGTCGTGGGCTCGAGGCTTCCGACGCTCACAGCGCGATCGCGCCCCAGGTCTCGCGATGGCCGGGGCGGTCGAGGCCGAAGCTGTCGGGATCGATGCCGAACGCCAGCGCGGACTCAAGCGCGATCCGCTGCGCGATGACCGTGAGCGGGAAGACCGACAGCGCTTCGCCGAGCGACGTGTCGGAGAAGCGGTGCACGCGCACGCCGGTCCGCTCCGCAGCGCCCACGATCTCGTGGAGTCGCTCGGCACCCGGGCCGCCGCCGTCGAAGCAGACGAGGGCGTCCCGCTGGCCCAGCGCGACGCTCGGACCGTGGAGGAAGTGCTCGAAGGAGTGCCCGGCGCTCGCGACGTACGCGGTCTCCCGGACCTTGAGCGCCGCCTCGGCGGCGGTCCACTGGTTCGGCCCGGCGCCGACGAACTCGAGCGAACGCTCTGGAGGCGACACCGCGGGGCTTCGTCCCCGCACCGCGGCGTCCACCACAGAAGGGACCTCGGCCAGCGGGCCGAGGTCGGCGCCCAGGGCGACCGCGAGCTGCGCGAGCCGAAGCAGGCTGCCCGTGTAGCTTGCGGTGTGCGCGGAGGACACCTCGCTCTGGACGGTCTCGAGGTCGGCGCCCGCCATGCCGATGCGGCTGATGAGCACGCACGCGACGCCTCCCGCGCGAGCGTCGTCGAGCACCCGGCTCGTGTACGCCTTCGTGCCGCGGTGGCTGATCACGATGACCGCCTCGTCCGCACGCGCGACCGGTCCGTATAGCGCGGCGTCCGCGGCCTGGACGGCGGTCGCGTCCACGCCGGCGAGACGAAGCCAGAAGGCGCCAACGTTCGCGGCGTGCCAGCTCGTCCCGGTCCCCGCGAGCCAGACCCGGCGGCCGCGGATCCGCGCGGCGGCCGCTGCGATGGGTGCTTGGTCGGCGAGGATCCGCGCCAACGCGTCGGGTTGTCCGAGCATCGTCCGCTCCATGGCGCTGAAGCCCGTCACGGCACCACCTCCACCCGGCTGCCGGTCGAGGACTTGTGCACCTCGATCCTCGGCAGCCGATCCGTGATCTCGCGCACGTGCGTGATGATCCCGACCATGCGGCCGTCGGATCCGAGACGCTCGAGGCCCTCGATGACGAGATTGACAGCGGCGCGGTCCAACGATCCGAATCCTTCGTCCAGGAAAAGGCTATCGAGCGTGGCCCTCGGACCGGATGACAGCGCGGACACCTGGCCCGCGAGCGACAGCGCGAGAGCAAGGGAGGCGAGGAAGGTCTCGCCCCCTGAGAGCGTCTTCACGCTTCGTTCCTCCTCGCCGTTCCAGAGATCCGCGACATAAAACTCGTCGTCGCGGTGGCGAAGGTCGTATCGGTTGTCCGAGAGCTCCCGCAGTCGCGCGCCGCCCTCTCGCGCAAGGCCCATCAGAGCCTGCGCCTGCAGGAAATCGACGATCGCATCCTGACGAAGGTCGAGCGCCAATCCGTGGAGGAGGACCACCCGGCGGTTCAGTTCGGCGATCTCGCCGATCAACGCCTCCTTCTGCACGAGGGCACCCGCCAGGTCATGCGCCTTCGTCTCTGCCGTCACGGCGTCCGTGGTGGCCGCTTTCGCAGCCTGGTGCACAGCGCTCGCGAGCGCGTCGAGGCTGCCGGCAGGCGGCACCAGTCCGTCGGTCACGCGGGACGCTTCGAGCAGCAATTCCGGCTCGGACGCGAGACGCTGATCGCTGACGCGCCGCAGCGCCCCACCGTACTCGGAGAGCGCGGCGCTAATGGCCAGCGTGCGCTCCGCGAGCCTGCTCGCATCCTGTTCGAGGGCCATATCGATGGGCACGCGGGGAAGGACCTGCTCCGGCAAACGCTTTGCGACCTGCTCCAAGAGATGCTTCGTCTGCTTGAGCGGGATGGTCGCGCTCTCCTTCGCGATCGCGCCTGATATCCGTTCGAGCGCGATCTCGGCCTTGGCGTGCGCCATCTCGGCCGCGTGCAAAGCCTGTCCGGCAGCATCCGCGTCCGCGCGCAGCGTCCCGACGCGCTCGATGCGTTCTTCGAGAACGGCGACCGGGGCAGGAGGTAACTCGGGTCCGAGGACCCCCGACACCGCCTTCTCCAAACTTCCGACCAGCGCATCTGCCGTCTTCACATCCTCGCGACCGCGCTTTACGTCGTCAGCCGCGCGCTTCGCCGCATTCGCCGCCTGATTCGCCGCTACGAGGAGCTTGGCGTATCTCCCCTGCGCCGCGTCGAGCAGCTTCTGGCTTGTCGCGACTCGCGCCGCGGAGGTCTTCATCGCCGCCGCACCGGGTGGTGAAGGCGGAACCCTTCGGAGTGGCGTCCCGCAGATCGGACAGGGATCTCCGCTGCGGAGCCCCTGCGCCACGGCGGCCAGCTGGTCGTCATGCTGCAGCCGCTCGAGGGCGGCCCGGGTAGCGTCGAGGTCCGCCTTGGCCCGAGCCGCCGCGTCCTCGCCATTCTTCGCCTCCGCGGCGGCGCGCGCCGCACCCGCGCGCTGTTCGGGCTCATCCGCGACGGCCTCCTCGAGACGGGACGTCGCGTCGCGCGATTGCTCGCGCGCGGTCTCGAGCTGTTCGGCCTTCGCCCGCGCGGATCGCAGGTCCTCCGCCGTGCCCAGCTTGTCCACGGCCTTGGCGTGCTCGGCGCGGGCGCGCTCCTCTCGCTTCTTCGCGGCAACCGCGGCCGACGTCGCCTCCTTCAGCGCCCGCCGCGCCGCGACAGCTTCAAGCTGTAACCCTTCGAGTTTGTCGGAGCTCGCCATCGCGTCTCGCGCGAGGGCTGCAGCGTCGCCCGCCAGACCGCGGAGATCCTCGGCCAACTGGCGGACCGCCTCCCAGCGAGCCTCGATCGCACCCACCTTCTTGAGCGCGGCCTCGAGCCGCTCTTCTCGCGCACGGGCGTCGGCCGCTGCCCGTCGCTGCGCGTCTGCGGCTTCCTCGGTCACCTGCGCGTAGTGGCTGACCAGGAATTGATCCTTCGTCTTGCGCGCGACGTCCCCTTCCTTGGCCCGGCTGTTCGCGATCTTGGACATGCGCTCGAAGAGCTCGAGCCCAAGCAACTCGGTCAGGAGCCGGCGACGCACGCCCGCGTCGCCCGCGAGGAATTGGTCGAACTTCCCCTGTGGCAGCAGAACGGCCCGCGTAAAACCGTCGTAGTCGAGCCCGACGATGCGCACGATCCGCTCGCCGACCTCGTGCACCTTCCCGGCCTCAGAGCGCCAGTCGCCGCCGTCGAGCCGCTCCAACACGACGGTCGTCGGCGGCTTGCGCGCGGTGCGCCGCGCCACGCGGAATCGATCCGCTCCGCAGCTGAACTCAAGGCTCACGGCCATGGCGGGCAGCCCCTGGCTGATGAGCTGCGCGCATTGGTTGCCCACACGCTCGACCTTGCCGTACAGCGCGTACGTGATCGCGTCGAGGATCGAGGACTTGCCCGCGCCGGTCGGACCCGCGATAGCGAACAGGTCGAGCTTGGAAAAGTCGATGGCCTGGGGGTCGCGAAACGACGTGAACCCCCTGAGCTCGAGGTGGAGCGGCCTCACGCGGACGCCTCGACGGCGGCCTCGAGCTCGTCGAAGGCGGCGAGCACCTCGGTGGTCGGCTGAACGCCGTATTTCTCGAGGTGGAACGCGGCGTACTGGTCGCGCGGCCGCAGGCCCATCAGCACAGCGCCCGCCGAATCATCCTCGGGCTCGCGCTCGTACTCGGCGCGCACGTCGACGGCGTTCGGGAGGATCTGGCGCACCTGGTCGGCGATGCCGGGCACGGGACCGTCCGTGCGCACGCGCACCCTGAGGTACGCGTCGCCGACAGTGGCTGCGCTGCGCCGCACGTCGTCCAGCGTCCCGGCCACGTCGAAGAGGCGCCTTCCTGCGGCGATCGGGATCTCCGTGACGCGCGCCGGCCTCGACGGGGCCGCCTCGACGATGCTCACCGACTTGCGCTGCTCGCGCTCACCGAAGTCCAGCTGCAGCAGCGAGCCCGCGTAGTACGTCGGCGACGGACTCGCGGTGATCCGCTGAGGACGGTGGACGTGGCCGAGCGCGATGTATGTGGCCGTGCCGGGGAGGCGAGCGGGAGACACCGCATAGTCCAAGGTGACCGCGTTCGGCGTCTCTCCGCCGCCGAGCTCCGCACCTCCGGCGAATAGATGCGCCATGAGCACGTTGACACGGTCGGCGCGGAAGGCGGCGGCCATCGCCGCGATAAGGTCGCCCATGCCCTGCGCGTAGTCCTGAGGCCAATTCTCCGATCCCGCGAACAGCCGCGCGGCGTTGCCGAAGACGCGCTCCGGGGCGAACGGCACGCACGCCACCAGCGCCGCCTCGGTCCCGTCCCGTGAAGGCACCTCGATGACCGTCCCCTCCTGCGGCGGCGCCACCTCCGCGACGACCGAGACGCCGAGCGGACGCAGGATCGCGCGGACCGCGGACCACCGATGCGGCGAGTCATGGTTCCCCACGATGACGACCGCGCGGATTCCTTCGGCGTGAAGGCGTGCGAACGTTTCGTACACGACCATCTCGGCCTCTGCGCCGGGCGACTTATGGTCGAACACGTCGCCGGACACCAGGACGGCGTCGATCATCTCGCTCTTCGCGATCTCGACGACCTCGCGTAGCGCCGCTGCGAATTCCGGCGTGCGGTCGCGGTCGCGGATGGTCTTGCCGACGTGCCAGTCCGAGGTGTGGAGGAAGCGCACCTAGCGCGTGAAACGCTTGAACACGTCATCCAGTGGCGGCGCCGCGGCTTCCTCGGCGCGCGTCGCCCACGCGGGGAACGGGAAGCGGAGCTGGAGCGGCACCGGAATGTGCGGCTGCTGCAGGATCATCGAGCCGGGCTTGAGGATCCCGGCGCGCGCGCGGGTCACGGCTGGAAGGAACCCGTAATCGCTGCGCGCGGCTTCCGCGGTATCGAGCCGGCCGACCACGCGGAACGCGGAGTTCGCGATGATCCGCCGCTCCACCTCGCTCGCTGTCTGCTCCGCGCCCACGAGGATCATGCCCAGTGATCGCCCGCGCTCGGCGAGGTCCACGAGCACCTCCTTGATCGGGCTCTGGCCCTCGCTTGGCGCGTAGCGGTTGAGCTCGTCGAGCACCAGGAAGTGCAGCGGCTGGCGGCGACCCATCTTCTCCTTGTGCTCGAAGAGGCGCTTGATGACCACACCCGTGACGAAACGCTTCGCGCGGTCGTGCAATCCGTGGATGTCGACGACCGTCACCTGCGCGGCGTCCCAGCTGATGCGATGCGCCGCCGCATCCTCGGCCTCACGCCCCCAGATGAGGTGCCGGATGCGATAACGGCCGGCGTCGAGGCGGCGCTCGAACGCCGCGACGGTCGAATCGGCGAGGCGGCCCCGCCATCCGCCGTGCTCGTCCTCGACCTTCGCGAGGATCAGCTCGACCAGTGCGTCGAAGCTCTCGATCGTCCGGCTCTCGCCGGTGCGCGCGTCGTGATGGATCAGCGACGCAGGGTGGTCCGGGTCGGGCCGGCATTCGCGCTCGAGGTGCATCTCGACGCGCGCGACAAGGTCGGCGATCTGCGAGCGCTCGTCGTCCGACTCGACGAACATGAACCGCAGGAAGTGCTCCTCGACGAACTCGCGGACGGTCCAGTAGTACGCGCGCACGCCCTCTGACCGGCTCCCGACCGAGGGTATGGCCCTACCTCGATGGTCCTCCCTGGAGGGCGCCCAGAGCGCGACGGAGTCGAACGGGCCCGCGGGCAGCCCGAGCCGCTCGTAGTCGGCGCGCGCGTTGTCGTCGAGGTGCACGTTCGGCTTGTCGAGCCAAAGCAGGTCCTCGCCCTTCACGTTGAACACGACCGCCTTCGTGTTCGCGCGATACGCGCCGAGGGCGTCGGAGTGGAACAGCGCGTACAGCAGGAAGAGGGCGTACGTCGTCTTCGTCGCGACGCCGGAGATGCCGCTGATGTTCACGTGCGCGCCGCGCGTGCCGTCGAGGAAGTCGAGGTCCAGGAAGATCGGCTCGCCGTCCCGCGACAGCCCGGCGACGAGCCGGCGCTGCATCTGGTCGAAGTACATCGCGTGGTCCCTGTCCACGCCGCGCGCGCGGCAGGCGATGAGCCCGGGCATGGGCGGCACGAACGTCTCGGGCTCGAAGCGCGTCGCCACGACCTCGGCGGCGACGGCGGTCTCGACGGGGAGCACGCCCCGGTCCACGAGGAACACGTCGCTGTCGAATTGCGCTCCCTCGTGGCGCGCGCGCACGTTCTGCACGATGCCCGAGATGCGGACTCGCCCGCGTCCCGGCACGTCTGTATCGACGATCACCGCATCGTCCAGCTGCAGGTACGCGTCGCTCCGCACGCCGACCCAGAAGCTCAACGGCGTCGAGTCTTCAGTGCCGATCACGAAGCCGACGCGCTCGCTCTCGGTCATGCGGCCTCCGCCGTCCGCGCGATCGCGTCGAGAAGCGCCCGGCGGATCAACCGCGTATCGCCGAGCCGGTGGCGAAGCCACGTCTCGAGACCCGCGACTGGCACGAGATTCTGCGGGGTGCGCGGATCCGAGGCGCGTCCCGCGTACGCGGGCAGCAGCGCGCTCACCCGGTCGGCGAGCGCGGC
The DNA here is from genome assembly GCA_038200085.1 of Candidatus Limnocylindria bacterium. Classification (GTDB taxonomy): domain Bacteria; phylum Chloroflexota; class Limnocylindria; order P2-11E; family P2-11E; genus JALYKU01. The sequence goes on from JBBPYG010000041.1 coordinate 7,554, forward strand.
GGCCTCGGCGAGAGGCATCGCGCCGCGGACCTCACAGCGGACCACCCCGGCTTGGTCGTGCCACGGAGCGCGCGCGTCGGCGAGCCGCGCGTACCACGCGTAGCGCCGTCGCACGTCGGACGGTCCGGCGATCGCGAACAAGGGCGTGCGCCTGCCGGCGGGCAGCGCAGCGATGAGCGCGGCGTGCTGCGCGTCGAGGTACACGCGCCCGAAGCGCTTCACGAGCCCCACGACCGGACCGGGAGTCTCCCCATAGAAGGCCAGCGGGCCATCGACGACGACGAGGTCGGCCCCGGCGCGCGCGAGCCGCGAGGCCACCGCGGACTCGCTGTCGCGCATGAGCCCCTGGAGCTTCAGCAGCGGGTCGTCCGGGTCGGTCCCCGGGGTCGTGGCCGGAGTGAATGCCAACCGCATGCCTCCCACACGGACATCGATCGGCTCGCCCTTGGCGCCGCCCCCGAGCACGAGGGCGCGGCCCGTCTCGGGCTCGCCGAACGTGGCGCTGGAGTCGCACAGCGCGCTGCCGGTGGCGTACGACCCGAAGAGCCCGCCGACGCGTTGCCCATCGACGTCGGCGATGACGCGCACCTCGATGCGGCGGACACCGTCGACGAAGTGCGCGGGTCCGCTCGGCCTCGCGGCGGGGCGCGGGACGGACCAATCGTCGGTCTCGACGAAGGGATCGACATCGGCCGGGGGCTCGTCGAATCGGATGTCGAGGCCCATGCCGTATTCCGGCATCCAGGGATCGGCGCGGAGCGTCAGCACCGCGCGCTAGGTTACCGGAGGTCGCCCGTGCCCTGGCCGGGCGGCGTCTTCCTGTCGGTCCGCGGATGGTGCCCGCTTGGGCCCGCGCGATCGACGGCGCGCAAGCAGCCCGCTGAAGGCTGCCCCTTATGTAGGGGTGTGTCGCTAGCGGCGCGGTGGGAGCTGCTGAACCGCCCAAGTGTTCCCGTCTGGATCGCTGAAGAAGATGAACGACCCCCACGGATGGACCTCGACCGGGCTGGTCTCGACGCCCCGGCTTGTGAGCTCGCGCCGGACGGCTTCCACATCCTCGACGACGAGCTGCACGCCCTTCTGTGAACCGGGCGCCATCTGGGTCGTTCCCGTTCCCATCACGACCGAACAGGCCGAACCCGGTGGCGTGAGCTGCACGAACCGAAGCTCGTCGCTGACCTTCTGATCGTGGTCGGCGTGGAAGCCGACCTGGTCGACGTAGAAGGCCTTCGCTCGATCGACGTCGGTGACGGGGATCGCGACGAGCTCGAGCTTCATATCCACGGCGCCCACTTTAGCCGTCGGTGGCCATGCCATGCCGTCGCGAGCAGGGAGGAAACGCCGGACGTAGGGTCTACGTCTGCGCGGCTTTCCGGGCGGATGGGACTTGGCTCAAGCCGTGGTGGAGGAACGATGAGCGAGGTGAGCACGCGTCCCGACGCGGCGATCGCGGCGCGCCACCCGGTCGTCCCGTGGCCGCGCAGGCTCGAGCCCGGCGATGGCGCGTTCCCGATCGACGGCCGAACGCGCATCGCGCTCGCGGATGACGGCAACCCGGACCTGCGCCGGCTCGGGGATCTCCTGGCCGACTACCTGGGAGGGTTCGCCGCGGTCGAGCCGGCTCGCGGCCGTGAGGGTCCCGGCGCGATCTCCCTCTCGTTCGGCAATGGACCCGAAGGTGCGGAGGGATACGCGCTGACCGTAGGGGCGGACGGCATCGAGATCGGCGCCCGGCAGCCCGCCGGGCTCTTCTTCGGACTCCAGACGCTCCGCCAGCTCATTGCCGCGTCGCCAAAGAGCATCCCCGCGGTCAGGATCGAAGATGCCCCGCGCTTCGCGTACCGCGGGATGCACCTCGACGTAAGCCGGCACTTCTTTCCCATCGAGTTCGTCAAGAAGTTCATCGACACGATGTCCGCGTTCAAGCTGAACGCGTTCCACTGGCATCTCACCGACGACCAGGGATGGCGCCTCGAGATCCGCAAGTACCCGAAGCTCACGGAGGTCGGCGCGTGGCGCAAGGAGACGATCGTCGGGCACGCGCGCCGCGGACCGAAGGGCTACGACGGCACGCCGCACGGCGGCTTCTACACCCAGGACGAAGCGCGGGAGGTCGTGCGGTACGCGCGAGAGCGGAGCATCACGGTGATCCCTGAGATCGAGATGCCGGGCCACGCCGTCGCCGCGCTGGCGGCTTATCCCCAGCTCGCGTGCACCCCGGGTCCCTTCGACGTGCGGACGACCTGGGGCATCTCCGAGGACATCTTCTGCCCGAGCGAGGAGACGTTCGCCTTCCTCCAGAACGTTCTCACCGAGGTCATGGACGTCTTTCCGAGCGAGTACATCCACATCGGCGGTGACGAGGCGCCCAAGGCACGCTGGAAGGAGAGCCTCGTCGCGCAGGAGGTCATCAAGCGCGAGGGTCTGCGCGACGCGGACGAGCTCCAGAGCTGGTTCGTGCGGCGCGTCGAATCGTTCCTGAATGCGCATGGCCGGCGACTGATCGGCTGGGACGAGATCCTCGAGGGAGGGCTCGCGCCGAACGCGACGGTCATGTCGTGGCGCGGCATCAAGGGGGGCATCGCGGCGGCGAAGCAGGGCCACGACGTCGTGATGTGCCCGAATGACGACCTGTACTTCGACCACTACCAGGCTGACCCGGAGAAAGAGCCGCTTGCGCTCGGTGGAATGACGCCGCTGGAGGACACGTACCGCTACGAGCCCGTGCCGGACGAGCTGACCCAGGACGAGGCTGCGCACGTCCTCGGAACGCAGGGGTGTCTGTGGACGGAGTACATACCCACGCCCGAGCACGCGGAATACATGACGTACCCGCGACTGCTCGCGCTCGCCGAACTCGCGTGGTCGCCGCGCGAGGCGCGGGACCTGGATTCGTTCCGGTCGCGCCTGGCGCCCACGCTCGCATTCCTCGACCGCCTCGGAGTCCGCTTCCGCCGGCCGTAGAATTTTCGGCCGCTGACTTAGGCACCGATCATCACCCTGGGGCAGCGCGAGGCGGCGAGTCCTGGTCCCCGCTCGTGCTGGCGGGAGCAAGCCGCGCGAGTCGTGTGCAGTCGGCGTTGGACCGATCTTTCGTGGGGGAAGAGACACGTGTCGTGATGATTGACGTACGACGAATGCTCAGCACACTATTGACGGTCCTGCTCAGGCGTCCGCCCGAGAAAAGGGAGGGGCTGCGCTCGCCCGAGGCGACGGAGGTCGATACGGGCCCACATTTGGCCCGCGCGTGGGAGTCCGCAACGCATCGAAGGAGATAGGCATGTATTCGCTGAAGACGGCGATCTGGACCCCGCTCTCTCTGCTCCTGGCGTTCGCCCTGATCCTGAGCGCCTGCCAGCAAGGCGCGCCCGGGCAGCAACCGCAGGCACAGGGTGACGCGGACCCGAACGGCGAGCTGACGACCAACACAGGCTCCGAACCGGACACGATCGACCCCCAGAAGGAGTCGTTCGTCGATGAGGTCGGGCAGACCATGATGGTCTTCGAGGCGCTGATGACGTTCGACGCCGACACGCTGAAGGCGATCCCGGGCGCGGCGAAGGAGCCGCCGCAGGTGACGAACAACGGGCAGACCTACACCTACACCCTGCGCGACGGCCTCAAGTACTCGGACGGGTCGGAGACCAAGGCCGGCGACTTCGCCTTCGGCTGGACGAGGCTCTGCGATCCGGCCGTCGCGGGCGAGTACGCGTTCACGGGCTACGTGATCAAGGGCTGCGAGGACTGGAACACGTCCGACGCGAAGGCCGACAAGGCCGGCTCGGACGCAAAGAAGAAGGTCCTCACGGACCAGGGCATCCAGTTCGACAACGCCAAGAAGACGATCACCTTCAACCTCACCGAGCAGGCGCCGTACTTCAACTCGATCGCCGCCCTCTGGGTCGGCGTGCCGTCGCGTGAGTCCGACGTCACCAAGGGCGGCGACAAGTGGACCGAGCCCTCGACCTTCATCGGAAACGGTCCATTCGTGATGAGCGAGTGGAAGCACAACGAGAAGATCGTGTTCACGCCGAACCCGAACTACCGGACGCCCTCGAAGCTCAAGAAATGGACGCGCGTGATGATCAACGAGGCATCCGTCGCGTTCGCGGCGTACCGCAACAACGAGCTCGACACCTACGCCGTTTCGGCCGAGGACCTGCGAACGATCGACGCCGACGCCGACCTCAAGGGACAGCTCAAGGACTCGGCCGACTCCTGCACGTTCTACTACGGCTACAACAGCAAGAAGGCGCCGTTCGACGACAAGGCCGTCCGCCAGGCACTCGCAAAGTCGTTCGACCGCGAGGCCTACATCAAGGACATCCAGAAGATCGGCAAGTCCGCGCTCGCGTTCATCCCGCCGGGCATGCCGGGCTACGACGAGGGCGACACCTTCCAGAAGTTCGATGTTGCCGCTGCCAAGACCCTGCTCGCGGGGTCGAAGTACGCGAACACCGACGCGCTGAAGACAATCAAGTTCACGTATAACGCTTCAGCACGCAACAAGACCCGCGTCGAGTGGGTCCAGCAGCAGTGGAAGACCAACCTCGGCATCGACGTCGCGCTCGACCCGGTCGACTCGACGACCTTCTCGCAACTGGTGAAGAAGGCCGAGACCACGCCTCCGCTCTTCCTGCTCGGCTGGTGCGCCGACTACCCGGACCAACAGGACTGGCTCACGACGGTGTTCCACTCGGGCTCGACTGTGACGAGGACCGGCTACAACAACCCGCAGTTCGACACGCTGGTGAAGGCCGCCGACAAGGAGGTCGACCCCAAGAAGCGGGACGACGGCTACCAGCAGGCGTCACGTCTGCTGAGCCAGGACGCCCCGGTCGCCTTCCTGTACTACTCGGCCAAGAAGAGCCTGATCAAGCCGTGGGTCAAGGGCGTCAAGACGACGGCCATGGACTTCGCGCTCGGCATCTTCAAGGTGACAGACATCTTCGTCCAGAAGCACTAGCGATCCGGCTCGCGCGACGAGCGTTGGAGCACAGCAAGGCGGCCTAGAGGACGATGGCCGCCAGCCTGTCCACCTGCTCGGGATCGGCGACCGTCGGGTCGAGGATCAGCTCGTCGGCGCCGACGTCCTCGAATGCCTTGACCTGCGCCCGGATCGCATCGGGCGTCCTCGCGGCGCCTTCTGCGATCCTGTCGACCCACGGTCCGAGGAACGCGTAGTAGTCGCGGAGGTACGCCTTCGACGCCTCATCGGACCCGACCGCGAAGTACGCGAACGCGACGATCCGCGGCTCTCCCTTTCCCGCGGCGTGCCACGCGGCCCGCACGCGCTCGGCGAACGGGCCGACCTGCTCGGGTGGACCGCCGCTCGCGGTCCAGCCCTGGCCGTACCGTAGGGAACGCTCGATCGCCTTGTCGCTGCCTCCGCCGATCAGCAGCGGGACGGCGGTGCCGTTCTCCGGCGTTGGAGTGACCCTCTCGGTCGTCCCTTTCGGGATCTCGCCGCGCCAGAGCGCGTGCATGCGCTCGAGGTCCTGGTCCAGGCGGCGCCCACGGTTCGACCAGCCGGTCCCGGAGACAGCGAAGTCGTCCTGCCGGCCGCCGACGCCGATGCCGAGCGTGAAGCGCCCGCCCGAAAGCCGGTCGAGGCTCGCAGCCTGCTTGGCGAGCAGCACCGGGTTGCGCGTCCCGCCGAGGAGGATGTTCGTCAGAAGGCCGATCCGCTGCGTCGCGCCGGCGGCGGCCGCGAGCGTCATGAGGTCGTCGTAGCTGGGATAGGCGACGCGCCCGATCGTCGCGAGCGTCGAGAAGCCGGCGGCCTCGGCACGCTGCGCCCATTCGACGAGCGCGCGCCCGTGGGCGCCCTTCACCGGGTTCGGCATGCCGATGCCGATCTTCATTCGTAGATGCCCGAGCGGTGCGGCGTGGCGTAGGCGAGACCGGCGATGGACATCGTGTCGATGGTAGCGAGCGCTCGCGGTCCAAGTGGCCTCTCGTCAGCACCTGGACGGTCGACACGACCCCCGTCTGTGTGACCGCTGACAGCATCGCCCAGCGCCTCGATCTGCACCGCTACGGAAAGCGCCGTTTTGCGATAAAAGGCGGCGGCGTTCTTCTCCGCGCCGGCAAGTCTCGTGACGCCGGTCCACGAGCCGACTCCCGATCACGCGGGGAGCGCGTCACGACCAGAAGGCGATCACCGCGGCGGGGATGCTGAGCACGAGCACCATCGCGACCACGCGCAAGAGCACATCCGGCCGCCTGGGGATGTCGCTCGGAGCGCTCGACAAGCTCTGTTCCCGCTCCTGCCAGGGCGCGTAGAGCATTGAGCGGCCGATCAGGTACGCCGCGAAGAACAGCAGTCCGTACCCCATGAGGGCAAGCCCGAACATGCCGGCCGCCTCGAATGAGGAGATCCCGCCCGCCCTGGCCGCTTGCACGATCGCCAGGACCACGACCCCGAACAGCGCGTTCAGCGCGAAGCGCTCGCGCCTGGCGGCGAACAGGATCCCGGCCAGGACGATGAGCGCGAGGATGCCGACCAGGGCCGGCTCCAACGACCCGAGCGCCGAACCCGCGACCTGTCTGCGCGCGAGGTCGAGGGGACCGCTGAGCCATCCGCCGGTCGCGCCGAGGGCGCCGCCGAACCACTGGCCGATCGCCTCGAGCGGCGTCGCGATCGCGGACCCGCCGGGTATCGCGCGGAGCGCTCCCCAGAAAGCCCGGCCGTCCTGCGATACGCGGGCCGCCAGCACGGCGTCGCCGTCCGCTCGCGGGGCGTTCATCCGATGCACGACCGCCGCAGCGAGCAGGACGAACGCGGCGATCCTCCAGAAGACCAGCGCGTAGGTCCGCTCCGTCCGGCGCTCGAGCAGCATCCGCTGCCGCTGCTCCCCCGGCCAGAAGCGGGACGCCTCGTGCTTCGCCGGATCGTCGACTGGCGCCCGCGTGGACGCGACGTCGACCTCCTGCGCCACGCGCGCGAGGAACTCCTCGGGATTGCGCCAGTAGTCGTCGTGGTCGGTGAGCACGTTCATGGCGTTCGTGATCTCGACGTTGTGCGCCCTCTCGCCAAAGTGTGTGAGGGCTTCGCCGGGAACCGGGTCGTAGCTCGCGCGGATATCGACCCAGCGTATGTGGGCGGGAAGCGTTCCCTGGAGGATCTTCACGTCTGCCTCCAGTGTCCACGCGCGGTTGAGCGCAGCGCCGACGGTTATCAGCGTCCGCACCTTGTCGATGTGCGCGATGCCGGCGCTGGTCAGCGCGTCGTACGTCACCACGGTCCCCTGCGAGTGCGCGACCACGACGATGTCGCTGCACCTCTCGCGCTCGGCGAGGACATCGATCGCCTCCTCCACTGCACGGCGGATGTGCATCGCCTGCGGATAGTCGTGGAGGTAGATCCAGAAGTCGCCGATGCGGTCGACAAGCAGCGGGCGCACGAGCTCGAGCAGGACGAAGCGCTGGAAGGAGGGGATGGGGATCTGCGCGATCAGGAGGAGCGCGAAGACCAACGGAAAGCTGAGCGTCGACAGCAGCACGTACGTCGCGATCAGGAAGCCGTTCCCGATGAGCTCCATGCCGCGACCGAGCGCTCCGGCAGCTCCGGCCGCGCGAGGGCCCCGGCCGAGATGCGTGCGCCCGAGCGCCTCGTCGGTCATCGACTGCCAGAACTGCCCGAGGATGCGGAGGCCCCAGCCGAGCATCGTCGTGGCCGACGGCGGCTCGAGGCGCCGCGCCCACCATCCCTCCGCAACGATCCATTCGCGGCCCGGCCATCGCGCGTCCGTGCCTGCGGGGTACGCTGGGATGCGCAGGGCGAAGCGGGCGGGGCCGTCGAGGTCGGCGGCGTAGGACAGCTTCGACCACCGTGGGATCAGAGCGTCGTCGGCGCGGATCCCCCGTGCCGTGTGCCAGCCCCAGACCCAGTCGAGGAGCGGTCCGCCCTGCTCGCGCAGCGTCGAGCTCTGCTTCTGATCGCCGATCCCGTGGACGAAGACGACGCCGGTCCGGGGCACCTCACCCTTCTCGGTCGCCACCGGAACGGCGGTCGCCGTGCCGGCGTCGGCAGCCGGCGCCGCTTTCGGTGGGAGCACGGCGCGAAAGCGTAAGCGGGCGGCAGCGGGCACGCTCGCGTTGTCCGCGTCCGACCGAGTCCAGGGCCTGGCGTGCACCGGACGATCGAGAGGCATACTCTCGGGTGGGCGGCCCGGCGGGGGGCCGCCTTGGGGAGGGACCGATGGGCGATTACCTGCCATACCTTGGCGACGTCCTCGCGGGCATCGCGACGGGCGATTCGGCGCAGCGCGAGCAGGATTTCCCCTCGCTGCTGCAGGCCGGAGCGCAGATCGCCTGGGATGCCACGCGCGCCCAGGTCGTCGACGAGCTGAGGACGCAGATCGGAAAGCCGCGAAAGGACTTCACCCTGCGCGACATCGATCTCAGGCTCGCCAAGGAGGTCAAGCTGGCCCGAGCCCCCGGCGGTTCGTCGGCGGAGGGCGACATACCGCTACAGCTACGTCTCGCGCCCGACCTCCTCATCGCGACATCGACGACGCCGTCCGCGTTCGGCAGCTACGCGGATCCCAGGTTCTCGCTCGACTTCGGTGTCGCGATCGACTTCGCGCTTGTCGTCGAGGCGGAAAAAATGTCGCTGTCCACGCGGGTCGATTCGGCGCACATCACGGGCACCGACTTCGCGGGCGCTCCTCACCTGGACTCCCAGAACTTCGTGGCGGACGTCGGCAAGTTCCTCCTGGAGACGGTGCTCCCGTGGTTCGGAGAGCCCGACCTCGTCGCGGTCGTGGAGTCGGCGATCGCCCGTCAGGATTTCGCGGGCACGCTCACCAAGGCGCTCCAGCCGGTGAACGACCTGCTCGGCCAGCTCGCGAAGCAGGGCATGGGCTCGATCATCGCGTTGTTCCCCGATACCACCTCCTCGGGCGGCCTGAGCAGTCAGGCGCTCGCCCTCGGCGGCACGTCGTCGAACGAAGCGCCGCTGCTCGTCCTCGCGCGTCCGCTCGAAGGGGAAGGCGTCGTGCGCGGCGAGATCCGCTGGCCGAAGTCGGCGGGCGCTCCACAGCTCGAGCCTCCGTACGCCGATGCGTTCGTCCTTTCGGCGACGGCGGATACGGGCGCCGCGGTCGGCGAGTTCGCGCAGGCCACCAACGTGACGCACCTCGGCGGCTTCGAATACGCAGGCACGGACGGCGACCACGTGATCCGCTACACGCTGACCGGACTTCCGATCGACAAGCCGATCTCGGTGGAGTGCGCGGGGAACGCGAAGATCGCCTGGACCGGCGACGCCGCGAACAAGATCGCCTCCCCCGAGCGCGACGGCTGGCAGGGGCGCGTGACCATCCATCCCGGGGTGAAGGTGAGCGGGCGATTCCATGAGGGCCGCCAGCGGCTCGGCTCGCCGGGCGAAGAGGTCGAGCTGAATCCGCAGCCGATCCCGCCCGGACGGGGACGGTTCAGCAAGGAGGAGGGATCGCGCATGACGACGCCGGCCGCGCAGGTCGAGCTGAACCCGCAGCCGATCCCACCCGGCCGCGCGGGCCGCTTCGGTGGCATCGGGGGGTCGTCCAATCCCGTGTCCGCGTCGGAGCTCGGCCGCGGGGGAGAGCCGCTGCGGCGGTATGCCCCGGAAGAGGAGAGCCACGTCTCCGCCCAAGCCGTCCGTCAGGATCCGAGCGGCGCGGGAGCGGTCGACGGCATCAACTTCGTGGTGCACCTGCTCGACAAGCCGCACTAGCGCTCCACGACCCCGAGCTGCGGTCAGGACGTGCGGTTGAGGCGCGGGTCGAGCGCGTCGCGCAGGCCGTCGCCGAGCACGTTGAACGCGCCGACGGCGAGCAGGATCGCGAGCCCGGGGAAGAGCGACAGCCATGGCTGCGTGCTGATGAAGTTCCGGCCCTCGCTGATCATCACCCCCCACTCGGGCGTCGGCGGCTGCGCGCCGAAGCCGATGAAGCTCAGACCGGCGGCGGCGACGATGGCCGCGCCCATGTCGAAGCTTGCCTGGACCATGAGCGGCGCCACCGCGTTCGGCAGAAGGTGGCGCAAGACGATGCGCGGCCCGGTCGCGCCGATGGCGTGGGCGGCCTCGACGAACTCGCGCCCGCGCAGCGAGAGGATCTGTCCTCGCGAGAGCCGCGCGTAGACCGCCCAGGTGACGACGGCGATGGCGATGATCGCGTTCACCAGGCTCGGACCGAGCGCTCCCGCGATGGCCATCGCGAGGATCAACGGGGGGAACGCGAGAAAGACATCGGTGAGACGCATGAGCGCCTCGTCGGCGAACCCGCCTACGTAACCCGCGACCAATCCGATGAAGGTCCCGAACACGCCGGCGGACGCCACGACCACGAGGCCGATGACCAGCGAGATGCGAGCACCGAAGATGATGCGGCTGGCGATGTCGCGGCCGAGCTGGTCGGTGCCGAACCAGTGCGAAGCGGACGGCGGGTCCAGCCGCGTCGCGAGCGCCTGCGCCAGCGGGTCCGCGGGCGCCACCAGCGGCGCGAACAGCGCGCTCGCGCCGAAGGCGATGATGATCGCGATCGCCGCCACGTTGAGCGGATTGCGCATGAGCGGCGCGCGCGCGATGCGCCGCAGCCGTCCGGGCCGATACGCGAGGACGGAGTCGCCCAGGCTGACCGACTTAGCCACGCCGGTCCCAGGGGTCCAGCCCGTTGGACGCGACGCCCACAGCGTTACCCACGCTGGATCCGTGGATCGAGCCAGTAGTAGGCGACGTCGACCGCGAGATTGGCGACCGGGTACACGATCGCCGCGAGCAGGGTCACGCCGAGCACCGCCGGAAAGTCGAGGCTCACGGCGGACGCCGTCGCGTAGCGGCCGAGGCCGGGCCAGCTGAAGATCGTCTCCGTCAACACGGCGCCTGACAGCAGGCTGCCGAA